>JAYUXA010000254.1:0-6129 GCA_043753245.1 Chitinophagaceae bacterium | reverse complement strand
CCTCTACTTTAATTACAGGGTTTCATGATGCAACGACAAATGACGTTTACACAGAAACACCTATGAATGTAGGCGCTGTTATGGTAAGAATTTACACTGCTCCTCCAGCTCCGGGCGACGCGACCTCAGCCGGAATTGCAACACAGGCTTTGTCTGATGCCAATAATGCTTATAATGCAATTTCTCCTGCTTCAAAGCCCGGCGGTATTGATCCGGGTGCTGGTGAACTGGGTGGTTTAACACTTGCTCCAGGTGTTTATAAGTCAGCAAGCGGCACATTTGATATTACCAATGGTGATCTTACACTCGATGGTAAGGGCGATCCCAATGCCCAATGGATATTTCAAACAGACGCTGGATTGACAGTAGGTATTGCAGGTCCTTCAGGCGCACGCAACGTAAAACTGATCAACGGAGGCGCGGCTAAAAATGTTTACTGGTATGTTGGCAGCGCGGCAACCATTAATGGTGCGGGCGGAGGAGTAATGTCCGGAACCATCATTGCATCTGCGGGAGTCACTTTCTCCACTTCAGGTAATGCCGTTCAAACGGTGCTGAATGGAAGAGCACTTTCTCTCAATGCTTCTGTCACCATGGTTAACACAACCGTTAATGTTCCATAATAGCTTCACCGCATCCAGGTAAATAAAATTTAATACCCTTATTAATACAATTTTCCATGAAACCATTTCATACAGTAAAGCAAAAATGCTCCGTCCTGCTTCTAACAATACTATCAGCAGGCCTGACTGGCCATGCACAACAATCAACCCCAAAATTACCGGCAGTAAAACAACCGGTCTGGTGGTTTGGTGCATCCGCGGCCGCGAACTTCAATAATTATCGTGGCACCACGCAAATGCTCAACAATACCTTAACCGTTCCGGCTGCTTTTCATAAGGGAAGTGGAATTAAACCCTATATTTCGTTGCTAACCGAGTATCGCCCAAATAAAGTATGGGGCGGAATGTTTAATATAGCATATGATAACCGGGGAGGGAAATTCAAAAGAGTAATAGCGCCATGCAATTGCGCAGCAGATTTATCAACTAATATCACTTATCTCACTTTAGAACCAAGCCTGCGTCTTGCGCCCTTTGCTTCTTCGTTCTATCTGTTTGCCGGCCCCACCCTGAGTATGAATATGGCAAAGTCATTTACCTATACACAGGAAAAGCAACCCACAGTGAAGGGTGACTGGAGCAATATTCGTAACAGTGTGCTTTCCGCACAGGCTGGTGCAGGTATTGATATTCCGCTTACTGCACGGAGGAATGCAAACCAGGTGAGTCTTTCTCCGTTTGTTTCCTTCCTCACCGATTTTGGTCATGACCCCCGTAAAACCGGATCGTGGTCAGTGTATACCATTCGTACCGGCATTGCACTCAAGTTTGGAAAAATGAAAAAAGCAAGCCCAATAAAGTCTGCAGAACCTGCACCTTCTCCTGTAGCAATGGAAAAACAGGTTGAATTTTCGGTAAGAGCACCAAAAGAAGTTCCCATGGAGCGCCAGGTAAAAGAAACCTTCCCACTGGGCAACGCTGTATTTTTCGATCAGGGATCTATTGAGATTCCTAAGCGGTATATCCAATTTACCAAGGGTCAGGCGGCGGCTTTCAAAGAATCACAGTTGCAGAATGATCAGCCTGATAATTTAAGAAACGGACGTTCTTCAAGGCAGCTTGAGGTCTATCACCATATTCTAAATATTATTGGGGATCGTATGCGTTCGAATGCATCCGGCAATATTTTATTAACCGGCAGTTCAGATAAAAATCCCACAGAAGGCAGAAAGCTCGCTGAAAACATAAAGATGTATTTAGTAAATAAGTTTGGTATCAGTCCGTCACGTATTCAAATTGCAGGAAGAGATAAACCGCTTATTCCGTCTGAACAAATCGGTGGAACGAAGGAACTTGGTTTATTGAAAGAAGGTGATCGCCGCGTTGATATAACAAGTGTATCACCAGAATTACTGATACAGGTCGGGGGAGAAACGTTGCCTTCACTGAAGCCTGTTGAAATAATTGCGGTACAGAGAGATCCTTTAGACAGTCAGGTCATTTTTACCACACTTGGCGCCAACGATCTGCTTAAATCCTGGTCTGTAGAAGTAACGGACGAACAGGGAAATGTTCAGCACTACGGACCATACACACAGGATGAAGCATCTGTTCCTGGAAAAACGATATTAGGAAACAGTGAAAAAGGCAAATACACCATCACTATGGTAGGTGAAACTAAAACTGGCATTGCCGTGCAGAAGGTAAGCACCGTAAGTTTTGCTAAAGAGAATGATTCGAAGCAGGAAGGATTACGCTACAGTATCCTTTTCGACTTTGCCAAATCAAAAACTATTGCTACTTATAAGCAATTTTTAAGCGAAGCAATCGCGCCATTAATCCCTGCAAACGGTAAGGTGATTATTCATGGCCATACGGATATTATCGGTGATGAAAAATATAACCAGTCATTATCGCGCGAAAGGGCAGATGATGTTCAACAAATCCTTGAAAAGGCACTGGCCGCTGCCGGTAAGAGAAATATTTCTTTTGAAACATACGGCTTTGGCGAAGGTCCGGATATGGCTCCCTTTGAAAACAATCTTCCGGAAGAAAGATTTTATAACAGAACAGTAATTATAGATATACTGACGAAATAAAATTCCCTAAGTACGCTGATCTAAGGCGGGATATTGATTATGTATATCCAATATCCCGTTTTATTTTAATTAATGATTTCTGGCGACTTGTTTATTTATATTGCGTTCTATTAAACTCCTTATTCCGCAGTTCCGAATCCTTATTGTATTTGTAGTTGTTGTCGAGTTTGCCTATAGCTAGCGCGTGTTTTGCAATAGGGAATAAATTCAACATTGGCTGATCGGGTCATTTATGCGCATTTGAAATTGTTCCTCGTGCGGATCATTTATTATGCCAAGACTTCCCTAGTTCAACCGCAAACGCCATTAAAAATTCGAAAGAAGTCTCATAAGCGGTACTTATGGGACTTTCTTCCAAATTTTGACAGGGTTGCTCGATTTCGAGCAGCCCTTTTTCTTTGACTCATATAGTTATAAAGAGCGATGGATTTAACCAAGGTGTTCGAAAACACCTTCCGTTAAATACGAGACCAGCTTCGAACACCATATTTAATAACTTATGTTTGGCTCTGACGCTGGCACGATCATATACGGAGTTGAGGTCCGTCAGGCTGTTAAATACAGCATCTAGAGCCTCCCATTTTGCCTCATTGGATACTGTGGATTTGAGACTGAAGAAAAGACATTTTTAATGATAGCTTGGCGAACCATTTTATCATCTGATTTACTGATCATTTAATCCCTTTGTGTTGGCTTCCTGGCGGGCAATATCGATCATCATGATATTATCGCTATCAGCTTTTGTTGGGGCTGAAGAATATAAATGAGCTTTGGTTATTATTTTCATCAGTAATTTTTCAATGAGCTGCGGCTCTTGGAAGCTGGATTCTTATAATCTTTTCCTATGACAATGTGTATAAATTTTGCGAAAATCAGCTGACTCAGGGTTATTTAAAGTTTATGCGCCAGCTATAAATGTAGAGTTAAAACAATTTCGATTATCAATAAGAAATGCAACTATTGGCCTTGATGCCGGAATCGCTTATAATAGGACGCTTCCAGGCTTTCCCTGTGATCAGGATGTGCAATGCTGATCAACGCTTTGGCCCTTTGTTTTAAACTTTGGCCAAACAAATTCACGATACCATATTCCGTTACCACCCAGTGCACATGGCCTCTTGTAGTGACCACTCCCGCACCTTCCTTTAAGAAAGAGACAATACGCGAAATGCCTTTGGAAGTAGTGGAGGGCATGGCAATAATTGCTTTTCCCTCTTCAGAAAGAGAAGCGCCTCTCATAAAATCCATTTGTCCTCCAATGCCTGAATATTGATAGGTGCCAATGGAATCTGCGCATACCTGCCCGGTCAAATCGATTTCAATAGCGCTGTTAATAGCTGTTGCTCTCGGATTCTGCCTGATCACACTGGTATCATTTACATATTCTATGTCCTTCACCCTGACGGCAGGATTATCATGCACAAAATCATACAGTTTTCTCGTCCCCGCCATAAAACTTGTAACAGACATTCCAGCATTTAATTTTTTATGAGCGTTGTTGATAACCCCTTTTTCAATAAGCGGTATTACTCCATCGGACAGCATCTCGGTATGAAGACCAAGATTTTTATGGCCATACAGGTTTTTGAGCACCTGGTCAGGGATATTACCGATTCCAAGTTGCAGCGTTGCACCGTCTTCAACAAGGGAGGCAACATTTCTACCGATCTGCACAACAGTTTCATTGGCATTCGCGTCATAATTAACTTCCGGCAACGGACTTTCATGCCACACCAGCGCATCTATCTTTCCCACATGCACAAATCCATCTCCATGCGTTCTGGGCATTACCGGATTTACCTGGGCGATAATGGTCTTTGCCGTTTGGAAGGCTGATTTTGCTATATCCACGGAAGTACCGAGACTGCAATATCCATGCTGGTCGGGAGGGGAAACCTGTAATAAAGCCACATCGATGGGTAGAATATTTTTCTTAAATAGCTGCGGTATCTGGCTTAGAAAAATGGGCACATAGTCGCCATGATCGCTGTTAACCACCGACCGCGTATTGGCAGAAACAAATAAAGAATTGAAGAAAAAGCTTTCACTGAACTCTGCATGGCCTAAGTCCAGGTCGCCAAGTGTTGTAATACTTATGAGTTCAACGTTCTTAAGTGCCGCGTGTCTTTTTAATAATGCGCTAACCAGCAAAACGGGTGTGGCGGCACTGCCATGAAGAAAGACCCGGTCTCCGGATGCAATAAGACGTACGGCTTCGTCAGCCGTAATATATTTTAGTTGTGACATAAAGATTAAAATCACCGGAAAGCCGGTTTAATTTATTTTAAATGTGAATATCCTGCAATGATCCCATCGATATATCTTCTGCCCTCTCACTATCTGCCAAAACTTCAATAGTGGAAACAATACCTACAAATCCTTGCCTTTAAATATCTTTAAGGAGATCATTAACGGAAAAATAATCCAGATTATCAGCCCTATAAAGGAAAAAATTACGCCAGGCGTGTTACCAAAAAATTCGCGAAACACTGCTCCGGTATAACCCATAAGGGCAGAGATATCCATCTGCAAAAGTATCTGGACACGGCCCAGATCAATCGGATTCAGGAAACTTAATAGTACCATTATTCTTTCTAATGGATAGTCCTGGAACTGGAATAAAAAGAATAATACCAACGCATCAAAGATCAATGAAAAATAGAGCCATAACAATATTGAAAGCCCTATGCCTTTTGCTTTGTCCCGCATAAGACCGGAGGCCAGCATGGCAATGCTTACAAAAACCACCGTCAGGAACAGACCCATGGCGATCATTATCAACCCGGTCGCATCCGCATGATACATAAGAACCGGGATCCCTGCACCAATAAAAAATGCCAGTGCCAGGGAAGTGGACAATCCCGAAAAAATGCTCAACCAAATGGTTCGTCTTTTTACTGGTTGGCTTACCAGCAGTTCAATAAATTCAGCGCTGTTGTAAATGTAAATAGTGGAGAAAATGACGCAGATGAGAGGAACAATGGTCAGAATGATATTTAGTAAACTAAGCAATCCTTTTGCTGGGTTATTTTCAAGATTAAAAACGCTTAAGGATATGGTAAGTAATAGAAAAGTATATATCAACACAATTTTATTCTGTATAATATCTACTATGACATATTTCAGTATCTTTCTCATGCTTCCTTTGCGATCATTAATTTTGCAATAGCCCTGGATAATTTTTGTTCTCCTGTTTCTTCTTTAAGGGCAGAAAGCTTTTTATGAAACATCAGCTTTCCCTCCTGCATATAAAATACCTCGGTAATCAAATCATCAAGTTCGCTTAATACGTGCGAGGTAATGAGTATCAGTTTTCCGTTTTGTTTTTCCTTTATGATTTTTTGCTTCAGTAATTCTGAAGCAAGAGGATCGAGTCCTGCTGTAGGCTCGTCAAGGATCAGGATATCAGGATTGAACAGAAAAGCAAGGCTTGCACTTATCTTCTGTGTAGTTCCACCGGATAATGT
>JAYUXA010000253.1:0-12841 GCA_043753245.1 Chitinophagaceae bacterium | reverse complement strand
CCTTTGCAAGTTCCAGTTCTGTTTTGGTAATCACCTTTTTTTCTACCAGCACACTTACTCTTTCCACTTCTAATGCTGCTGCTTTTGCTTCTGCAATTGCCATATCCAGATAGGCTACTGCTTTAAATTCCTCTATTACCAGCTCTCCTGTGCTTAATTGAAATAAGGCTTGACCTTTAGTCACACCCTTACCTTCGTCAATTGAAATTTTTTCTAAAAAGCCACGTACCCGGCTTTTGATTTCAGTATTTTGAATGGCTTGTAAACTAGCTACGTATGCGGTAGTAATAATGGTATCCCGGGAGACCACCTTAGTAACCAGTATGTCTCTCGCAGCTTCATTACTATTATTTTTACTTGCAGAGGAAGTACAGGAATATAGCCCAATTAAAATAATAAAAGTAAATAATATTGATCTGTTCATACTATATTAAATAAAGAACACTAAAAATTGATTAACTTAAAATTTCTGAAGAATGACTATCATTTTAATATGGGTTTAGTCAGATCAAAATTGAAATAGCTATTCATAATAATACCGGTATTGTATTGAAAGGCATTGCTGTTACTTACTTCCCGGCCAAGCTGGAGTATTTGATGGAAAAAACCACCTTCCACCCTAAACCTTTTATTAAACCGGTGACCTAGTAAAATGGCTAATCGATTCTGGTCAAATACGTTTTCATTTACATTTTTTCCAAACCCAACAAATAGTTCATCATAGACGGCAGCGTATGTTGTTTTATCTCCTATCTTTTTTTTGTTAAGGGCCGTTTGCATACGGTACATATACCTTAGCCGGTTTAAAAACAAAAAGTCATCCGGTTTGGCAAATGCGGAGTTAGTGTATCTGCCTATCCATCTTTGTTCCAGCATAAAACGATGGCTCATCTCTATTCTGTTCATATTCTCTGTAATGGTAGCCATCTGATACACCCTATGTTCCGGAAACCTTTTACCTGCTGCCTGTATTGGTATATCCCCGTAAGGGTAGGTTTCGATCCATGCGTACCCTAGCCGAACCGTAAGTTTGTTGTTTAACTGATAATTGATACCTGTTCTGAATAAACTTTGTTGCCAGTCTTTTATGAAATTTTCCCTGCGCCATTGGTATTCTAAATGACCGCTCCATTTATTAGACAATTTAAGGGTGGTAAAATTATTGAACCAGCCAATGGCATTTTTATCGCTGATCCTTGTATTTTGTGCCGTAATAGAGTTTGCACAAAAATGTATCAACAGGAAAATAACTAACGTTTTAATAAGCATAACCATGTCATTTAAGAGGAGTAAAAACCAGCCTGAACGGGCCCGTTCAGGCTGGCGCAGAAACCAAACCAACCACCTGAATCTGCTTATTTTCAGTTTTTCATCTATGGTAAATTGTTAAGTGTTTCAGGTAAAAATTCTACTTTACCTGTGTGCAGGTTATACACTGCACCTACAATCAGTATCTCTCCGTTTTGATATTTTTTAGCCAGTACAGGTTCTAAATCCCGTAGTTCGTTTACCTGCCCAATTACATTTTGCCGGATGGCATTTTCGAGCCTGTCGCCCGGCATATATTTACTTTTTTCTGCTGCCGGCTTAATGGCGTTTATCAATGTTACTATATGCCCTGGTGGGTTATCCGGCCGTTTTACTGCAGCATCCACCGCACCACATTTTTGATGACCCAGCACAATTATTAATTTTGAACCTAATGCCAGTGTGGCAAACTCAATACTACCGTAAGATGCCTGCGCCATTACCTGCCCTGCTGTACGAACGATGAACAAATCACCTACTCCCTGGTCGAAAATTATTTCATTGGGTACGCGGCTATCGCTACAGCCTACTATAATAGCAAAGGGTTTTTGTCCCCCTTCCGTGTCACGCAATGCAAAGCTGTCCTGCCTTGGCCTGATACTTTTTCCTTCCATAAAACGCCTGTTGCCTCCCATCAATTTTTTAAGCCCGATCCGCGGATTAACGTATGCAGAATCCCTGTTTTCAATATAGTGCGCCGCATTCCATTTAGCAGAGTCAATTGTCGCACTATTTTTATTTTTTACAGTAGTATTGTTTTTCCTCTGGGCAATACCTGATAAAGAAATGCTTGTGAACAGGAATACCGATGCTGTAAATTTTAAAATTTTCATGTTATCATGTTTACTTGGTGCTTTCACCAGTTATTAAAAAAGGAGTTTTGCCATCTGTAATGACCATTTTTGTATTGGGCGATTTGGATAATTGCACAAAAGCTTCGATACTCCTGATTTTAATAATTTCAGGGGTTAGCCCCTCTGCAATTATTTTTTGCGCATCCCTTGTTCCTTTTGCCTCAATTATTATCCTGTCCACTTCCAGCTTCTGTTGCTGCAATACAAACTCCATCCGCATGGCATCCTGCTCTGCCTGCAATTTTCTTTCAATCGATCCCGCCAAACCTTCAGGCAACTGAATACTTTTCATCAAAACAGATTCTATCAGTATACCCTGAGCCATAAGTGTTTGATCCATTTTGTTTTTGATGGATGTTTCTATGTCAGCCCTCATACCCGAGTGCATATCTTTAGCAAAGAATTTAGAACAAACATCAGCGGAAGCAGACCTGAAAACGTTGGCAATAATTGTCTCGTAGTTCAATCCTATGGCTCTGATCACTTTTGGTACCTGATCTTTATCAAGCCGGTATAGAATAGATATCTGTGAAACAATGCTAAGGCCCTCTTTACTTGGTAAGCTCAGTGATAACTCCAGATTATTCGTTTGTATAGATGCCTTTACCACTTTAGAAGTAAAGGGGTTAAAAAGAACAGTCCCCTGTGTGTTAATTTCATCGGAGAGTTTGCCTAATCTTTGTTTTACACCCACCTCTCCGGGCCGTATCACAGCGCAACCGGTTAGCCATAATAATAAGGTACTCAGTAAAATGATCGGTGTTTTTTTGATCCCGAGATGGCCTTTTCTTGTGTACACTGCAGTACTGCTGATGATCAGGGGCCTTAAAAATAATTTTTGAAAGAGAGCGTTTAGTAAATTTCTCATTGATTTTTATTTTTAGTGAAATAAGAGTATGTGTATCGAAGATACTAGTATTACTATTACAATCAAAAGTAAATAAATATATTTACTTAAATTTTAGTAATTTTAACACTTATGGGAATAGCGATAGAGTTTAAAGCAATGCTGAATGAGAAGCTTTTTTTGAAAAATCCTCAGACAACCGAAGTGGGTAAAAGTATAGTGAGGGAGTCAATTAAGCTTATACACACACTTGGTTACGAGCAGTTCACTTTCAAAAAGCTGGCAGCGGAAATAGACACTACTGAATCGACTATATATAGATATTTTGTAAATAAACATAAACTGCTTATTTACCTGGTAGAATGGTATTGGTCATACCTTGAATTTCAGATCGTTTTTCAGTTGAAAAACGTAACTGACCCTGAAAAAAAAATAAAAAAGGTAATTGATATTCTGGTATGGGAGGATAATGAAGAAATAAATTTTGAAGATTTTGATCCTCAGGCCCTGTATATGATAGCTATTGCCGAAGGAAACAAAACGTATCTGTCAAAAGATGTAGATGAGAATAATAAGGATATGCTTTACAAACCTTTTAAAGATCTATCAACGCGCATAGCTGCGATTTTTTTAGAATACAATCCTAACTATAAATATCCCAATACCTTGGCCAGTTCTGTGATTGACCTGTCACATCTGCAATATTTTTTTATGCACCATTTGCCCAGGCTGAGTGATTTTTCAAAGAATAAAAAACCACAGGATATAGAATTTTTTTTAGAAGATCTCGTATTTAAAACACTTTTGCGGTGAACCACCGGGCATTTATTTGGTAAGCGGTATTTTTTTTACTGCACAGGTTTGCATAATAAGACCGCTTTTGCAAAAATCCTATTAATTAAGCGAATCTGTGATAGGTGTATTTTTCCCGGATAAATCTGCGCAACCTTCGTATTTGGAAAACAGTGGATTGCCCGATCAGGGGTGTATATTAAAATGAGATTTTCTAGCCATTATGTGATATTATTTGCAGGAAAGAGAATAATTAAACGATATTTTATTCCATACCACTAACGTTGTACATTTAGTGCCTTGAATAGTAAATAAATTATCCTAACTTTCTTGTAGTCTATTCATGTAGCATTCCTGTACAGTACAATGCATCTCTTCCAGTGTCCCGATAGATGGGTTATTCTTTTTAATGTAAGGCGGCAGAAAGCAAGTAACAAAGCCGGAAGCTGATACTATTCCAATTACCCCCAAATTTGTTATTGTGAAAAAAGGTTTACTTCTTTTTGTAGTTTTTGTCTTTGCCTCATTGAGCTCAGCCTTTCTTTATGCCCAGAATTCTACTCCTTACTGGAGTGTCCAGGGTAATTCAAATGCCAGCTAAGCCTCTAAATTAGGTACCACCAATGCGATTCCGCTAAAGCTGTTCACCAACAACCTGGAGCGTTTGCGTATTGACCCCTCCGGCCGGATAAGTATCGGTACCACGAGCGTTAAAGGAAAAGTAACCGTGCTTGGTAATGGAAGCTTTCCTGCAGTTCCGTGGGTAAACGCAGGGAGTCCTGTTTTGGCAGGATTCGGTGAAAATGCTGCTGGAAATGCAGATCTGATCCTGGCTATTGCTTCCAATATTACGAATGCCAGGGGCTCCTTCCTGGGACGTAAAGCCCGTGGCACGCTTGCAATACCGACAGCAGTCCAGGCCAACGATTTCCTCGCATCACTTTTAGCCTCCGGCTACGATGGGAGTGCGTTTCAAAACCCGGCCTCCATTGATATATTTGCCGATGGAACTCCCTCTGCCGGTAATGTACCTGGCCGCATTTCATTGTCCACCGGATCAAATTTTGGCAACCGCACGGAACGACTTAAAATAGGCAGCACTGGTAATGTGGACATCAATAACGGTCAGTTGTACGTGCAGCAAGCCCTTGGATATATAGGATTAGGAATATCTATCCCCAACAACCGGTTGCACGTTCGGCAGCGTATTGCAAATCGTGCCATAGAATGGCAACATGAAGCAACCGCGGATTTCTGGACGGTGGGCATAGGAACGAATACCCTTAATTGCCGTTTTGAATTGAATGAGGTTCTTAAAGGTCAGATTAGTTCCGTGGATGGATCATTTATCCAGGGATCCGACAAAAGTCTTAAGGAGGAAATAGAGCTCGTACAAAACCTACTGGAGAAATTGCGGCAATTAAAACCGTCCACGTATTATTATAAAGACAGCCGTTCAAAAGCGAAACACCGGTCAATAGGATTTATTGCCCAGGAAGTAGAAACCGTTTTTCCTGAACTCGTATATCAGGATGAAGGGGGCCTGAAGATGCTAAATTATTCTGTATTCTCCGTCATTGCCATAAAAGGATTACAGGAGCAGCAGATGCAGGTGGATGAGCTGCAGAAAAAGATTTTGGAAATAGACTCCTTAAAAAAAGAACTAACTGAGCTGCGGCAGATGATCCTGGACCTGAAACATGGAAATTCCGGCACAGCAGTTTCACCGGCCAGCTATCTGGAACAAAACGCACCTAATCCGGGAAATGGTACCACGGTAATCAAATATCATGTAGGTGAAGCCACAGCTTTTTCTAAACTGGTGATCACTAATACCAACGGACAGGTTATTAAAACGATTCAGATAAAAAATAGCGGCACTGGCCAGGTGAATATCGACACGCATTCCCTTGCTGCTGGAGTATACAGTTATATCCTTTATGTGAATGCAAAGCAGGCAGACTCAAAACGATTTGTCATTGTCAGGTAACGAAAGACTGGTTAAATTGCATATTCATTCACACCGCTGCTCTCGATGAAACATTAAACGACTTTGCTTATATTGTGGCATTAACAGAGCTGTAAATATGAATTGGATACTGCTTATTATTGCGGGATTATTTGAAGTAGGATTTACTTTCTGTTTATCTAAGGCAAAAAATGCCACTGGAACGATTGCCAACTTATGGCTTGTAGGTTTTTTTGTATGCCTGACCTTAAGCATGTACCTCCTTTACCGGGCCACACTCAGTTTACCGCTTGGAACAGCTTACGCGGTATGGACAGGCATCGGCGCTGTAGGAACAGTACTCGTTGGGATGGTGTTTTTTAAAGAACCTTCTGATTTCTGGAGATTATTTTTTATTACTACCCTTATTGCTTCTGTCATAGGGTTGAAGACGGTATCGGCCCACTAACCAAGTCAAAGAGTGGGATACCTTATCATTTCAACATGTTCAATTCCGTCTTCATCGTAGGTATCTCCTGTGAGAACAAATCCCAATGCCTCATAAAAACCTTTTGCGTACAACTGGGCACCGATCCGGATAGCAGCAGGTCCAAATAAGTTTAAACAATACGAAACTGCAAGTTCCATCAATAGTTTTCCTGCACCGGTTCCTCTGGCTGTAGCGCTGGTAACCACACGGCCGACAGACATCTCATTAAACGATACTCCCGGTGGCACAATCCGGGCATAACCAATTAATTCTTTACCGTTGAATACCATCAGATGGTGGCAAAAAAGATCTTTGTTGTCAGCATCCTGGTAGCTGCAATTTTGCTCCACCACAAATACCTCATTTCGAAGCCGCAGGAAAGCGTATAGTTCAGCAGGAGACAGATCCTTAAAATGTTTGATCAGATGAGTGTACTGCATGCGTCAGCAAAATTAGCGATCACGGTGCAGTTTATCCTTATTGTACGTAATTTAATTGATCCAGTATGTAAAGCGCATCCTGCCAGCTTAACCGGGTATCGATTATACGGCCCTTTGTATAATAATTTCCGTCGAAATTGTAGATAGTTTGTACTCCACGGTTACTGAACCAGGCGTATTCCTGGTCGTACTCTCTTGGGGTGGTGCCTCCCCATGATTCAATGACCGCATATCCGTTGTATGTTTCCACAATATAATTTCCGGTACGGTATTCTACATAGGCTACCGACCCTTTTTCATGCGTGCGCATCCATTCGTATTGATCGCTGGGAGGCGCGGTATAATGATCGCTTTTTGTACAGGCAGTAAACAATACCATGCCTATAATAAAAGGAAGCGCGTAGGTAAAATTCGTTTTCATGACTCAATAGTTTAACAACTATTAGATAGGAAAACAAAAGGAAAGATTGTTAAAAGAAGGCTAAAAGAACGCTAATCAAAAAAATCTGTGAGGGAGCCGGTGTAATTAATATTCCATCCTTCGACAACGTCCTCATAATCTTCATCAGGGATATTGGTGTGCCGGAGTTCGAGGGAAGTGCCCTGTTTATCCGGGTGCAATTTAATCGTTACCACAGATTGTTCTTCCTGGTCCCCAAAATACCATTCCTGAACAATTTGTCTGTTTTCAATAAATTCGAGATTCTTTCCAACGATGCTTCCGCTCCACAACGAAAAATCTGAACCGGGAACTGTACTCATCTCGGCAGGCTCTCCCGTCCACAACTGGATGGTAGCGGGATTGGTGAGGGTAGTATACACTTGTTCGGGAGGAGCATTAAAAGAATAATATTTTTTAAAGTCTTTGATATAAAATTATTTAAACGTGTTTATTAAATATTCATTGATCAATGAAGGTCGATACCAACCTTCCTGTTTTTCAGTTCTCAAAGTTGTTTATTAATGACCTTTACTGGAATTCTGGTTCCCAAGATAATCAATCTAATAAATTGCTTTATTATTAATTTCCATAGACTTGCGGAGATTGCGAATGATGCTGCTCCGGAGAATACAAGTGCTGCAGTTATTCATAAGCCAATTAAATAACAGGAAATACCAACAAACTGTTACCAGGCGGGCATAATTATGCAGGACAGACCGATAAGCTTGCTGAAACATTGACAGTTGCTTTTTATAATCAATCCTTCGCTTAAATGGCATGAGTATTGTGACCACAATTCAAATCATTACGATGCCTATTAAAAACCTGCTTAACCTTCTTGCTATTTTCATATTTTCCTGCAATAAAATTAAAGAAATAAAAACGGCACCTGAACAGTTTGGCAATGCTTCTTCCGTTATGGTCGATACGTTGCCTCCTCCTTATGCGACCCCATCTGTAAACAGGCCCGCCGCAGTATTGGGATGGCCGGCAGATAAAAAACCTATAGCTCCGCCTGGATTTACGGTTAGTAAGTTTGCTACCGGATTGTACAATCCCCGCTGGATCTACCAGGGTCCTAATGGAGATATTTTTATTGCGGAGGCGTCTACTGCTGCTAATTCTATTAACCGCATTACATTGTTCCGGGATGCCGATAAGGACGGGTTGCCTGAGCTTCGCCAGGTATTTCTGTCCAATTTATACCGGCCCCTGGGCATGCTGATCCTCAACGGAAATTTTTACGTGGCCAATACTGACGGTATTTATAAATACCCTTATCAAACCGGACAAACATCGATCACCGCAGCAGGTAAAAAAATACTTACTCTTCCTGCAGGCGGGTATAATAATCATTGGACCAGAAATATCATTGCTAATGCCTCCGGTACAAAAATATATGTAAGCGTCGGATCTGGTACCAATGCGGCAGAGCAGGGGATGGCAAACGAAATAAGAAGAGCGGATATTCTGGAGATCAATCCAGATGGTTCAGGAGAAAGAATTTTCGCTGCAGGCCTGCGAAATCCGGTTGGGTTGGCCTGGGCTCCCGGAACCACTGTGCTGTACACAGCTGTAAATGAACGAGATTTGCTGGGAGACAATCTGGTGCCTGATTATTTAACCAGTGTAAAAGATGGTGGATTTTATGGATGGCCGTATGCCTATTTCGGCCAGCATACCGATCCCCGGTTAAATGGACAACGTCCGGATCTTGTGGCGATGACAATCGTTCCGGAGGTAGATCT
This sequence comes from Chitinophagaceae bacterium, assembly GCA_043753245.1. GTDB lineage: Bacteria > Bacteroidota > Bacteroidia > Chitinophagales > Chitinophagaceae > Flavitalea. The sequence goes on along the minus strand of JAYUXA010000253.1, from coordinate 3,972 downwards.
TGGTTCACATACTGCTTCCCTGGGACTTACTTTTTACGATAAATCAATATTTCCAGTTAAATACCGCAATGGTGCTTTTATAGGACAGCACGGCTCATGGAACAGGTCTTCCTTCTCAGGATATAAAGTGGTTTTTATTCCTTTTGCAAATAGCAAACCTTCCGGAAGGCCTGAAAATTTTCTGACGGGATTTATTGCCAATGAAGCCAGTAAGGAAGTCTACGGAAGGCCTGCTGGAGTTCAGACTTTATCAGATGGTTCTTTACTTGTGGCAGATGATGCGGCAAATACTTTGTGGAGAGTGAGCTATTTTCCTCCTGTGAAACCAGGTAATGTATCTCCTGTAGCTGTTGCAGGTCCTGATGATTCTCTTTCTTTATCCTGGAACTATAGCCCATTATTAAATGGCAGTTATTCCAGGGATCCTGATGGCTGGGTCAAGCAAATATTCTGGACCAAGATAGGCGGACCGCCAACATTCAGTATGGTTACACCTAATGAGGCGCAAACAAGAGTTGGTTTCACTGCAGCTGGAACCTATGTATTTAGAGTAACCGTGATCGATAATCTTGGTGCGCAGAGTACCGATTATAAATACATTAGAGTAAAAAAATAATTTATTTTTTTACTCTAATTTGGATATGGATTTTATTTTTCTGCAGGGAAGCTACCTGTTTTTCATAGTCATGGCGCAGGTCGTTCGTTAAAAAGGAGAGCAGTCGTTCTGCTTTTATGATTTGCTGAAGAAACATTTTTTCGGGTGACAACTTTCCATAATGGCTTGCTTCCAGCTCCTGAAGCTTACGGGCAAAATGCAGATGCAGTTCGATCGCCGACGATTTACTGGCCATGTATTTATTTTGCTTGTTAATCAGCCGCGGAATTTTGCGAAGCAATTTTTTTGAAAGCCCCGATGGCAATCCTTTCATGGAAGCAAGCAGTTCGTCTATTTCTAATTTTATAGATTCAGTATACCCGGATTCATTTTCCTGCTCAAACAACAGATAGGTGAGCAATTCTTTATTTTCTTTTTTGAACCGGCCAAGTTTTAAGAGGAGGTCTAGTACCCTTTTCGGGGACAACTGCAGGAGTTCTTTTTTAAGATCATCTATCGGGGCGGGTTTCATAAGTTTTGTAATTTAATCATTCTATAGAAATCTTTATGAACGTTAATTCTTAATAGGAGTTGGATAATTTCATGTTTTTAAACGATTTTTACACCGTTATGATAAACGATGTGGTAGCACCTGGGGATAATTATCTTTTATATGCAGACGATGATGCGGATGACCGTGCTATTCTGACGGAAATGATGCGTCAGGTAGATGCATCCATACCCTTGCTGGCACTGGAGAATGGATTACAGCTCGTGGCCTACCTAAATGCGTTGCTGCCAGGTGATAAACTGCCATCCTGCATCGTACTGGACATCAATATGCCCGGATGGGATGGTATTCAAACGCTCAAATCATTAAAAGAAGACCACCGTTATCACGACATTCCCGTATTTCTTTTTAGTACTTCCACTTCTCCACAGGATGCAACGGCTGCAAATGCGCTGGGAGCCGAAGCGTTTATCACCAAGCCTTTCGGACAGCGGGAGCTGATGGCCATATGTGAAGAATTTGCAGCTTTTGTGCAAAAACCATATCTGGTCAGATAAGATGATTTCTTACACACCTTAATGAAATAGTATTAAACTCAGTTAGTTACCCCTATTATGCATACTGGGGTAACTCACTTTGTTTTTCGAGTACACGGGTAAACAATTCTTCTTCCAGTAGATCTTTCACTGAATTAATTACAAAATCCGGTGTGTAACCATAATGATCCAGATCAGCTTTATTTGTGACACCGGACAAGGTGAGTACGGTAGTAAAGCCCATTGATCCTGCACCCAGGATATCGGTACCCATAGTATCTCCGATCATAATAGTGTCATCGGTGCCGAGTCCGAGTGTTTTTCTGGCCATACGCATCATCACCGGGCTGGGTTTACCCACGCTGAATGCCTGTTTTCCGGTTGCTACTTCAATCATGGCCACAAATGCGCCGCAGCCTGCCCGGTATTTTCCATTTCCAATAGGGCAGTTAGCGTCCATATTGGTAGCGATCAATTTTGATCCATTCATGACCATATTGATGGCTTTATCCACTGCCTCCAGCATGATGGTCCTTCCCTCTCCGATGATCACAAAATCAGGATTGTCTTCAATAATGGAATAACCAGCCTGGTGAAGTTCATTAAGCAGTCCGCCTTCACCGATCACATAAGCGGTGCCGCTTTCTTTACGGCTTGCGAGATAGCGGGCTGTGGCCATGGCGCAGGTGAAAATATCTTCGTCGTTTACATTAAATCCGATTTTGCGGAGCTTGTAACAAACATCCCGGCTGGTGCGCTGGCTGTTGTTTGTCAAAAACAGGAATGGATACCCTTTGTCTCTTAGGTTGTTGATGAATTTTACTGCACCGGGTATGGGTTCGCTTCCTTTGTAGATAACACCATCCATGTCGATTAGAAAGCCTTTCTTGTTCATAAATATAGCAGTTGAATAAATAATATATGGAAGCAAAAGATGAGTTGATGGACAAGCAAAAGCGGAATATTCAAATGGCGGTAACTTGATATGGCTGGGCAGCAGGTTCAACTGGCGCAATAGAAACAACTAAACGTTGCAATGTGTAGATTATTGCAAAAATACGTAAATATGATTGGATATGAACGATGCGGTGCGGAACGGAATTCACTAAAATGATCTTTTGTGGTGAAGTTGGGAAACCTTATTTTTGCACCCTCGATTTTGGTAAAGTTGTATTTAGCTTCTACCTAATCAATCGGGGCGTAGCGTAGCCCGGTATCGCGCCTGGTTTGGGACCAGGAGGTCGTAGGTTCGAATCCTGCCGCCCCGACTTCACAGGACAAGCTGGAATTTTTTCCACTTGTCCTGTTTTTATTTTCGTTCAAACCCTTACCCATACTGTATATTAGCTGAATCGATTCATTCATTCTGGGAGTTCGAAGTAAGAATCCGTCAAAAGTCAATTTTTCGGGGTACATCGAACTTATTACCTTACTCTGCTCTTCGCTTGTTCCATTTTCATGAATTTTATCCAGCATTAGAAGGTTTTCCAAGCCTTTATTAAGTAATGGTTCAATATTCTCTACATTGTTGGAAATGGAGTTTATTTTGGCTTCTAAACGGCTTATCTTCTCTTCGTAGTCTGACTTCATTTCCCGGTAATCTGAAGGCTCTATTTGATCGGATAACACCAATTCCATGGCTTTAGAAAGGCGACCTTCAAATTCCTTGATTTGACCTAAGGCTTGTTTTTTTTCTTGCGAAACTACTTTTGTCTTTTCATTATAAGTAGTCATGATAAGAAGACGGAATAATTCTGTGACTTCCTGTCTTGGCACAAACTTTAGTCAATCACTTTTGCCACATACTCCTTTGGTATTATCTTCTTTATTTTTTTAAACTGCCGGTTAAAATTGGATAAGTTTTCAAAGCCGGATTTATAAGCAATTTCAGAAATGCTTTTATTGTTTTCCATCAGCAGCCTGCAGGCATATCCAATACGCAGTTTTAAAAGATAATCTTTAAAGGTCATCCGGTAAGTTGTTCTAAAAAGGGTACAAAAAGAAGAGTTAGACATGTGGGCTATACTCAACAAATCAGTTACACGGATATTTTTTTGAAAATTCTGCATCATGTACTGTATCACCTTACTCATCACATTATTTTCATTAGACAGAAAAGTATTTACAAAATGCGGAGTTGACAGCCGTTCATACTCCAGTTTATGAGTTAGTAAATTAAAAATATTAAACAGTGCATATAACCTTTCTGTATCATTCATTTTAATCATGGGGGTCATAATGGCCGAAATTTTTTTCCCAAACTCTTTACTGAATTTTAAGCCGTGCTTGGAATCAGAAAGAACTTTCAACAGTGCTTTGTTTTCCGGCAA
>JAYUXA010000252.1:0-2845 GCA_043753245.1 Chitinophagaceae bacterium | reverse complement strand
GTGAAAGATCTACAGCATTCCCATCGGGCTTTAAAAAGGTGATGGTACTATTCGAAGAATTATAAATATTTTCAACAATAAAGTCTGCATTGGCAATGGTCATGTTGGTATTGCCATTAATTTTAGTCAGTTTCCAACCCCGGTGAATACCGGCTAGTCCGGCTGGAGAAAGAGGTTCCACCATTCTCACCCTCAGATCTCCATCTTCCCTGAAAAATATATTTAATCCAAAATCCTGCGCAATCCCTGAACTAATATTATCCCAATCCACTTTTTTAGCTGCAAAACTGTAATGATCAACCGGGTCAATAAATCCGGTTTCCTTACTGTATCTGCGTATGCCCTTCATAATGGCATCGGGGTCTCCATACGAACGGGCATTGAAGCTATCCGGTATCTGCGTATTCCAGAGATATAAGCCGCGTGCCACATCAATGGCCGTGTCTTTTACCAGATCCTCTTTTGTAAAGGTACTGTCTGGTAATGGGGGCGTAATGGTTCCCCCCTTTTCTTTCTTACAGGAGGCAAAAATTACTACCGCTGCTAAGGATGACCACAAATAGCTTGATTTCATAAAGCATTTTTTACGTACACAAGTATAATCAATATATACGATGGATCGAAGTCATTTGTTGTAAATTGCAGCTCGCTGTAATTCAATATTTTGTTAAAGAATTGGAGATTGTTAATTTGGCATCATGATAAAGGATCTAAGAAGGGAACAAGCGCTTGAATACCATTCCAAAGGCCGGCCGGGAAAAATTGAAGTGGTACCCACCAAGGATGCAAAAACGCAGAGAGATCTTTCCCTTGCTTACTCCCCTGGCGTGGCAGAACCCTGCAAGGAAATAGAGAGGAATCCCGAAAACGTGTATAAATACACCGCTAAAGGAAACCTGGTGGCGGTGATCACTAATGGCACCGCGGTTCTGGGGCTGGGTGATATCGGTCCGGAGGCTTCCAAGCCCGTGATGGAAGGCAAGGGAGTACTCTTTAAAATTTTTGCTGACATTGATGTCTTTGATATCGAAATAAATGAAAAGGATCCCGAGAAATTTGTCCAGATCGTAAAATCGCTGGAACCTACGTTCGGTGGCATCAATCTGGAAGACATCAAAGCTCCGGAATGTTTTTACATCGAAAAAAAACTCCGGGAGATCATGAAGATCCCGGTAATGCATGATGACCAGCACGGCACGGCGATCATCAGTGCGGCAGCGTTGTTAAATGCTTTGGAGATTCAAAAGAAAAAAATAGATAAGGCCCGGTTTGTAGTGAATGGTGCAGGGGCCGCTGCAATGGCTTGTGTAAGATTGTATCAGTCACTCGGCGCCAAGGCCGCCAACTTTATCATGTTTGACCGCAAGGGTGCTATTTATGCCGGACGTCCTGACCTGGACACCGATAAGCTGGAATTTGCAACCATCAGACAGGACATCAGTTTTGAGCAGGCATTAAAAGACGCTGATGTATTTATCGGTTTGAGTGTGGGCAATGTGCTTACCAGAGAGATGGTAAAAAGCATGGCCAAAAGGCCGATTGTTTTTGCAATGGCCAATCCCGACCCGGAGATCAGCTATGAAGATGCAACGGAAGTACGCAATGACATCATCATGGCTACCGGAAGAAGCGATTATCCGAACCAGGTCAACAATGTACTTGGGTTTCCATTTATATTCAGGGGTGCACTCGATGTCAGGGCTACCAGTATAAATGAAGAGATGAAGCTGGCAGCCGTTCATGCACTTGCCGAGCTTACGAAAACGACTGTTCCGGATATTGTAAACATTGCCTATAATACCAGCAATATCGTATTTGGCCCTTTATATATCATTCCCAAACCCCTCGACCCAAGATTACTTTCCACTATAGCTCCAGCTGTTGCAAAAGCAGCGATAGCATCCGGCGTGGCTAAAACGACTATCGCTAACTGGGAAGAATATGCTATTGAACTCGACAAACGTCTGGGCCTGGACAACCAGCTAATCAGGGTGCTGGGCAGCAAAGCAAAAAGAGACCCCAGGCGAGTCGTGTTTGCGGAAGCGGACAACGTAAAAATTTTAAAAGCCGCCCAAATCGTATTTGAAGAGGGCATCGCATACCCCATACTGTTAGGTAAGGAAAAGAAGATCCGCGACATTGCTGCTGCTAATGGGATCGATATTGAGAGACTGCCGATCATCGACCCTCAATCCGATGACAATGAGCATAAAAGAAAAGAATTTGCAGAATTATTTTTTCAGAAAAGAAATCGTAAAGGATTTAATCAATACGAGTCGCAGAAAGTGATCCGGGACCGGAATCATTTCGGATGTATGATGGTGGAAACCGGTGAAGCAGATGCTATGATTTCGGGGCTAACTAAAAATTATCCTGATGCGATCCGGCCGGCCATTCAGATCATCGGCATGGAAGAAGGTGTAAAGAAAATCGCAGGAATGTACCTGCTGCTTACCAAAAAAGGGCCCCTTTTCCTTGCGGATACCACTGTAAATTTCACACCAACGGCACAAGAGCTGGCAGACATCACGATCATGGTGGCCAAAGAGGTCCGCAACTTCAGCCTTGTTCCGCGTATCGCATTGCTTAGCTATTCCAATTTCGGAAGCAGCAACTCTCCGGAAGCAAAACTGGTAGCCGAAGCCCGGGCCATCCTTAAAAGAAAAAATCCATCTCTGATCGTTGATGGAGAAATGCAAGCCAGTCTCGCTTTCAATAAAGACCTGTTAAAAGAGAATTATCCATTTAGCGAGCTGGCCGATCAGGATGTGAATACGCTTATCTTCCCAAATCTTGCTGCAGGTAATGTGGCCTACAATCTATTGAAGGAAGTGGGTGGTGCAGA
>JAYUXA010000251.1:0-35534 GCA_043753245.1 Chitinophagaceae bacterium | reverse complement strand
TTTTGTTTCTGTGGATATTGTATCGATATTGAGCGTTGGCAGAACAATAGTTTGTCCATTCCATGCGTGAGAAATGGAAAAAAGAATTGCAAGTATCCCTGCAACCAAATAGTAGTAATTTTTGATCATATTTTTTTTATGTTGGCCAATATGCTTTAAGGGTTAAGTAGAAGCCAAACAAAATGAGGGCAACTTCTATAATTAGAGCAAAATCATTATTCTTGAACTGTACTATATATGAATTGGGAAAAAAAATACGAATGAGCCCAAACAAAATAGCTAACCACCCAATAATTGTTAAGCTCGTTTGCCAACCCAAAACCCATATGTTATGACTGCGAACAATTGAAATGCCCGCAATAAACATAAGCACGCCTGAAAGATAAACTATGGGTACAGTTTGTGTATCATAAAGAGTTGGATTCCATATTTTCAATTCCGACAAGACCATAACTATTAATGTCGGTCCAACAATTCCTGCAATAGATTTTGATTTTCCCATTTATAATTTGTCTGTTTTAAACCCTTACGAATAAGTTTATCTATTTCCCAATAAGTATGTTATATTCTTTTGGTATGCGAACTCCCTCAAAATGATTGGTTAGTCCATAAAAAATTGCAATGGTCAGCATCAGCCCAACAACTAAAATTATTATTGCTTGTCTATCAGGTGTAAGTCCCAAAATGTTTTGTTTCCTTTTACTGTTATGAATTGCTGATAAATGCCCGAAAAACGAAATAATTGCTAGGCCATAGTAAGGAATGAAAAAGAAGTTTAACGGAAATGAATTAAGACCTGCAACTCCAAAGTAAAAGTTTGTATCAAGATGTAGAAAAATGCGTCCTGCAAAAACTACACTTACATGGATAACAAAAAATATGGATAGATAAAGGCCTGTATAAATCTGTAATTTATCAAAAAAAGTAATGGCGATTTTACGTTTGCTGATGAACAATTTAATTCCCGAAATTATTTGTGTTAAAACAGCAAATAATAGAATTGTTTCTACGAAAATGTTTCGATAAAAAAGCCGCAGATTGTCCATAACGGCAATATGCTTATCTGCTCCGAAAATACTTTTCAAATGATTAAATAAGTGAAGTCCGACAAAAATTGCAATTGTCAACCCTGAAAAATAATGTAGTCTTTTTATTGTCATATCTTTAAGTTACAATTTTTTCAAAAGCGGGGTTGAGTGTGAAAAGAATGAAACTGTTTAACACGAAAAAAATCCTGAATTATTTTATCTTTCATTATAAAATTAAAATTGTCTTTTTTATTTACACCGTAATGGCAACATTCCCTTTTTTATTCCCTTTCTCCACATAAGCATGCGCTTCTGCCATTTGCTCTAAGAATAGGTTTTATCAATAACAGGTTTCATCTTGCCGGACTCAATAAGTTCTTTCAGGAAATTCATGTTTTCAACTGTTATTTTTATTCACCTATCAACTCTTTTGTGTCACTTGTCATGGGGATCCAGTAGCCCTTAAACTTAGGCAACGGTTTTTCAACTTCTTTGAGTTAAAGAACTTCTGGAGGCCCATACTTACTGTAAACAATCGCTTTCATTGTTTTTAAAATTTATGATTGGATTTGTGAATGGAGATTTTAATAAAGAACACAACAATAAAACCCATACAGAGATAAATAAAAGCATCGCCAATAACAGAATACAAAGTTATAATACCTTTCACAGGTAAGTGTGCTATCATAATTTTGTTATTGTTATCATAACTGCTCATTTGCGAAATTATTTCCCCATAAGGCGTAATGGCTGCAGAATTCCCAAACCTGGTTGACCTGAGAATAGAATGCCCCTGTTCTATTGCCCTGTAAGCTGCCATTCTTGAATGTAAAGGGTCAATTCCTCTCCAGTCGGAAGAAGGTACAGCAACAACATCCGCATTTAACTTTCCAAACCCTCTTGCCAGATATGGGAAATCATAATCATAACAAATGGCCCCACCGATTTTCGTTCCAGCAATGTCGAAGACCTTTAGCGGTTCATTTCCTTTTATTGAAGGCTCACCCGGAACAGGTTGATGTTTATGATAAGTATATTCAATTTTTCCATTTGAATCGATGAATAAATATTTATTCTTCAATTTAAGTGGCACGGTTGAAACAGGCACCACATAAGAAGCAACTAATGAAATTTTAAGTGCCGATACAAGTGCAGATAAAGAGTCCTTCCATATTGATTCTTCCTCTGGCAAGATAAAAATTGCAGCCTCGTTCCATGCAACAAGCGCAGCATTACTTTTTGCTGCAATTCTTGTTCTTTGAAACAAAATATCTTTAACTTTTTCGGTACTTTCTTTGGATGGCAATGGTAAGCCACTCACCTCCGAATCTGTGCCAACGGCTGCTACTGTAATTGTATTTATTCCTTTTGATTTACTGATATCATAACGCAATGCGCCAAATATTACAAGTATCAGCAAAACAGATAACGGTATTTGAAATGTTTGTCGTGTTAGCTTTCTATTCACTGCTATTTCTGCTATTGAAATATTGATCCAATAAATTAAAAAACTTAAGCCCGGCGTTCCAAATAAAGAAAGCGATTGCATTAAAGTTAAATTGTGAGATTGCGTGTAAGCAGCAACGCCCCAGCTTGCAAATGGCGTGAAAGTGTATTGAATCCATTCCATTAAAACCATAATAGCAGGGAATAAAAGAAACGACCAATTATATTTTTTAAACCTATCCCATAATAAATACCCGGGAAGATGAAACAAACTTATAGGAACTGAAAATAAAAAAATCATTACAACAGGCATCGGTGGCGATAGGATTTTTGAAACACAAAATGACCAGGTAATAATGAAAGCCAAAACAAAAATCAACCTTGATTTCCAACCTTTGGTTATACTTAAATAAATCAAAAAAGGAACACTGGAAATCCATGCTGCTAAATCAATGCTATACGTTAAATGTGCAGCAAGCATTACAACTATCCCTATAAGAAGGTACCAAGCTGGATTAATTTTATTTAGCATTACATTTTATATTTATAGGTTTCCCGGTTGTTATTGTATGTTCTTAGAAACCTGCCAACTAAACGCATTAGCGTAGTGGGCTCAGAATAATTTTTAAATACCCTGTTCTTATAATAAAGTGAACAGGTTCGTTAATTCCACAGTTAGCTAATTCACTTTGTGCTGTATCTCTTATATTTACAAAAGTAATTTATAAAAACTTTCGCACCTGTCCCGGTATGATATTTCGTGCACCTTTATCCTGAAGTTTCCTGTATCCCGCCTGTAATCCTCATTACAGAAGTAGTTCTTGTTATCAACTGATCAAAATTCAGCGTCCGCTGGCAGCTATTGATATAATAACATTTGAGGCAACCGATATCTAATTGGATATACGTCTGATACGGTGAGGAAAGCTTCTTCCTAAAATGCAGGTGGACACTTTTCTGAGTACTAAGCATTCTTTATTAGGAAAATATATCTATTCAATCGGCTTTAGTAGGAAAATATTTCTAATTATGTGTAAGAATAAGTATTTTGCGATTAATTAGTAGGATATAAATAGCAATAAATCAATTTTAATAGGAAATTATTGCTTATATCTCAAAAACTACTTATTGAAAGGAAAAATGGCAGCATTAAGACTACAGGAAATTATAGCCGGTTCAAAAGACAAATCGAAAGAAATCGGTAAACTTGAAAAAGAAGGGCTTATAAAAAAGATTGCATCAAGGCTATACACTTCCAATATGGCAGAGGCTTCTGAAATAATAGTGCGACGCAACTGGTATCGCATACTATCAGAATTATATCCCGATGCTTTTTTAAGTCATCGTAGCGCATTGGAAAGAATGCCGACAAAAGAGGGTAATATCTATCTCACTTATACCTATACTGATATTACTGAATTGCCTGGTATTACTATCCATTTTTTAAAAGGTCATGCACCTATAACCGATGATAAATTATTTTTTGGAAATTTAAAAGCATCTGGCCTTGCCAGGGCTTATTTGGAAAATTTGCAGAGCAGTCGCGGAACTGGGGAAGTAAAAACACTCAGCCGTGAACAATTGGAAGAAAAAATAGAATCCTTTTTAAGGGTAAAAGGCGGGGACGCATTAAACCAGATTAGAGATATGGCTAAACAAATTGCCCCGGAATTAAAGATGGAAAAAGAATGGACAGTATTGAATCAACTGATTACTGATATGCTGGGCACCGGGGTATCTAAAAACCTTAAAAGCCCTATAGCAAGAGCAAGAGTGCTGGGAGAGCCTATTGATGCAGACAGAATACAACTTTTCGAATCATTTTACGAAGAGCTGACAAAAAGAGAATATCCGGATTACATTGATAAAAACAAGGATATTAAATCATATCAGAATTTTGCTTTTTTCGAAGGCTATTTTTCTAACTATATTGAAGGAATAGAGTTTACCATCGAGGAGGCTAAACAGATTATTAGCACCGCTATTCAACTGCCTGCCAGAGACGAAGATTCGCATGATGTATTAGGCACTTATCAAATCGTATCCAACAGGAATGAAATGTCCCTGCAACCAAAGGATGCTAATGACCTGTTGAAATTGCTGCAGGAGAAACACGCTGTATTACTGAGCGCAAGGACATCCAAAAAGCCAGGGCAATTTAAAGATATCAATAATCGTGCAGGCAACACGGAATTTGTTGACTGGAGTTTAGTGCCAGGTACACTTAAAAGAGGGTATGAATGGTACAGCTTATTACAGCATCCATTTGCAAAAGCAGCTTACATGATGTTTATGATCAGTGAAGTGCATCCCTTCCTGGATGGTAACGGAAGAATGGCTAGGGTAATGATGAATGCAGAACTCGGCACTAAGGGTTTAGCAAAGATCATTATACCCACCGTTTTCCGGGAGGATTATATGGGCAGCCTGAAAAAATTCACTAAACAGCGAGATGGAGATGCGTATATAAGAATGCTATTAAAAGCATGGGAATTCAGCAGCAATATATATGGTAACGATCTTGATAAAATGGAAAAATATCTTATCAATTGTAATGCCTTTTTATCTCATAAAGAAGGAAAGCTAAAGATAATTCCAAGGTAAAAGTGTTTATTTCTTTTCTCCAATGCTGAGTAGTTTAATTTGTATTACTTGTTACAACCCTTGCTAAAATTTAAGGAAATTCATTTAGTATTACTTTAAAAAGTTGTTTCTTCGAAAATGTTTCGATAAAAAAGCCACAGATTGTGCATAATGGCAATATGCCTATCTGTTCCGAAAATACTGATAACCGTCACTAATACCATTTTCCAGCTTGGAATTATCTTTTTTCTATATTTTCTACAAAGTTTGGGGGAAATACCCGTGTGCTTTATAAAACACCGACTAAAGGTAGTTTTAGAATTAAAGCCGCAATCTATTACCGGACTAGGGGTAAGCATCTACATTGTTGTTATATTAAAAATTACCTTTAGGCGCAACTTTACAAATAGCAAAAAAAAATCGGCAATTGTCTATAGATTCGGTGAACAGTAATTCAGCAACGTTGCTGAACAAAAGGAATGATGCAGCTTTTGATCAAGTTTTTAAAACTTATTTCAAATGCCTTCACAGTTATGCTTATACCATACTAAAAAATGATGCAGAAGCTGAGGATATTGTGCAAAAGCTTTTTGTCAAACTATGGGAAAGGGATGAAGATCTGTACAGCATACCCGGCTCACTAAGTGCTTACCTGTACAGAGCTGTACACAATGAGAGCCTGAATTACCTGAAGCATCAAAAGGTAAAAGCCAGTTATCAGTTACACGTAGCATACAGTATGAAAAACGAAACAGAACAGCCTGCTAAGAAAATTTTTGCTTCTGAATTGGAGCAAAAAATACAAGAGGCACTTAATCAACTCCCCGAACAGTGCAGGACTATTTTTCAGATGAGCCGTTTTGATGAATTGAAATACAGGGAAATTGCGGACAAACTGGGTATTTCTATAAAAACAGTAGAAAATCATATGGGTAAAGCATTAAAACTACTTCGTATTAAGCTGGCAGAATTTCTTATTTTTTTAATTATATTTTTTACATTTTAAAATCAACAAACTGGAACCAAATTTTACAAATATTGATGACGATCTGTTGGTAAAATACCTGCTGAATGAAGCTACCACTGCTGAAAGCGAAGTTGTAAATAACTGGATCAGTGAAGATGCTGCTAATAAAGAATATTATAACCAGTTAAAAACAATATGGAATAGTAGCAAGAAGCTGGCTGCTGCTTCAAATGTTGATGAAAACATAGCCTGGCAAACCTTTCAGCATCGGATTGCAACTGCACCATCGACAGAAATTATTTTAAAGCCCAACGGTTTTGGCTGGATGAAAATTGCAGCAGCTATTGCGCTCCTTGTTTCTATTGGGGTGGTTACTTATTTTTCTGTGAGTAAAAAAAACACCCCTGAAATAGCTTTCGTAAAAACCGTTGGTAATATTCTCACTGATACGCTTACTGATGGTTCTGTTATTACACTCAACAAAAATTCTTCTATCAGTTACCCTCGAAGATTTAATGGAAAGACCCGGCCTGTAACCCTTACCGGGGAAGCTTTTTTCTCTGTTGCACCTGACACAAAAAAGCCTTTTGTTATTACCGTAAATAATGTACAGGTAACTGTTGTGGGAACTTCATTTAATATTAACTCCAAAACCTGGAACACAGAAGTTATTGTTGAAACAGGTATTGTAACTGTTACAAAAGGTGAAAACACAATAACATTAACTGCCGGAGAAAAATTACAAATCCCTGCGGATAACAGCATCGGAACCAAACAACCGGTTAATGATAAATTATACAATTATTACCGCTCAAAAGAATTTGTTTGTGGCGATACGCCGCTTTGGAAACTGGTGCAGGTTTTAAATGAAGCTTATGGAACAAACATCAGCATCGGCAGGAAAGAATTGAATAATTATAAACTGAATACAACTTTCAATAACGAATCGCTTGACAAAATATTGGAAATTATTCACCTTACTTTTGATATTGAGGTGGTAAAACAAAACGGTCAGATCATTTTGAATTAATCCTTTTACCATCTAATGCTACACAAAAAAATTTCCAATTTTTTCTTATTGCTGTTTATTTACAGCAGCAGTTTTTCTCAATCTATTCTTTCCACCTCTATTTCGCTTGATGTAAATAATCAAAGGCTGGAACAGGTGCTGGAAATAATCAGCAATAAAGCAAATTTTTATTTTTCCTACAACTCAAAAATTGTACAAAAAGATAGCCTTGTTAGTTTGCAGATGCATAACAAAACGATCAGAGAAATTTTAGAAGCGCTGTTTAACAGCACTTATGAATTAAAAGAAAGCGGTAATTACCTTATCATAAGAAAAGCACCCATCAGGTTGGTGATGGTAACCCAAAAAGCAGTTTCAGATGAAAAAAATTATACCGTAACCGGCCATGTGTATGATGAGCAATCAGGTGCAGCTCTTTATGAAGCAACCATTTATGAAAAATCAATATTGGTTGCGGCACTAAGTAGTAAAGAAGGCTATTTTAAAATTAAACTGAAAAGCAGCAAAGCAAGATTTGCAGAGCTTTTTGTAAGTAAAGAGTTTTATGCAGATACATCATTAAAAATTGAGCCACGGCATAACCAGCAAATCTCAGTAACGATGATGCCTCTTGAACACTTAACAGATAAAGTAGTAATAAAACCGGAAGATTATTTTACAAATGATTCCATAAACCACAATATTGATTCTGTAATGCCTGTCAAAACTCACTCAGCGCAAGACATATTTAAAGTAGAGAAAAGAGGATTGGGTAAATGGCTTTTATCAACCAGGCAAAAAGTACAAAGCCTTAATTTAAAAAACTTTTTTATTACCAGGCCGTTTCAGCTTTCTTTTACACCCTGGCTGGGTACGCATGGTAAACTATCATCTCAGGTCGTAAATAACTTTTCTTTAAATGTGCTTGGTGGTTATACTGCCGGTACAAACGGATTGGAAATTGGCGGGCTGTTCAACATTGATAAAAAAGAGGTGAAATATGTACAGGTTGCGGGCCTCTTTAACTCTGTGGGAGGCAAGGTAAAAGGTGTGCAGATAGCAGGGATTAACAATATGGTACAAGATAGCGTAATCGGTTTTCAGGCGGCAGGCATCAGCAATTATGTAAAAGGAAAAACAACAGGTGTGCAGATAGCAGGCATCAGTAACCACTCAAGTGGAGGCGTAAAAGGGCTACAGATGGCAGGTATAGCCAACTTGAATAAAAAAGAAGTAAATGGTGTTCAGGCAGCAGGTGTATTTAATTACACAAAAAACCTGAAAGGCGTACAGGTGGGGCTTATTAATATTGCCGACTCATCAAATGGGTACAGCATTGGCCTTATCAATATTGTATTAAATGGGTACCACAAATTAAGTATTTACAACAACGAAGTAATGCCTGTGAATGCTGCATTTAAAACAGGTAACCGCAAACTATATAGTATTCTTTTAGGTGGCGCACAACTTACTGACAGCAATAAGATTTACTCATACGGATATGGAATTGGCAGCGAATTTTTACTCAATAAAAGGAAAACTATTTCTTTAAACGCTGAACTAAGTGCACAATATCTTTATCTTGGTTCCTGGAAGTATACCAATCTTTTAAACAGGCTCAACATTAATTTTACTATAAACCTTAATAAGTATATTTCGCTTTTTGCTGGCCCTTCTTTTTCCGTATACGTCTCGAATCAAAACAGCGGCATAAGGGATTTTAAATTTCCTATAATTACTTCGGATCATCCGCAAATAAATTTCGGCAATAATGTAAAAGGCTGGATTGGCTGGAGTGTTGGTATTGATTTTTTCTAGATAATTTTCAACGCATAGGGGTAAGTCTTTCATTAGTTGTTATAGAAGCAAATAAATAATTAACAACAAAAAGGATGTACATGAAAATTATTTTAGGATGGTGCTTTTCTCTTTTCCTTTTTACGGCAAATGCTCAATACACACAGCAGCTTCGTGGTACTGTGATGGAGCAGATTTTACAGCAGCCACTCGATGGTGCTACAGTAAATATTCAATCGCTTGGACGCAGTACCACTACAGACAAGGAGGGTATTTTTCGATTTACCAATATTCCTGTCGGGGCTTACCGCATCACTATTTCTTATACAGGTTTTAAAGAAAACGTGCTGGAAAATATTGTTGTAAACTCTGGAAAAGAAAGTTTTGTAAATGTAATGCTTGAAGCTGTAGTAATGAGAGAAAAAGAAGTGATTATAAGGGCAAACAGAAAAAAAAATAAACCGCTCAATGATATGAGCGCAGTAAGCGCAAGGGCATTTACCGTAGAAGAAACACAAAAATATGCAGCAGCAATTAATGATCCGTTGCGCATGGCCACTGCTTTTGCCGGTGTACAGGCGGGAGATGATGGAAACAACGCCATCATTATACGAGGCAACTCGCCTACAGGTTTGCTATGGCGTATGGAAGGGATGGATATTCCAAACCCAAATCATTTTAGCTCACCTGGCAGCAGTGGCGGCGGCATCTCCATTTTAAGCTCACAACTGTTATCCAATTCGGATTTTATAACAGCCGCATTTGCTGCTGAATATGGCAATGCGCTGAGTGGCGTATTTGACCTTAAATTAAGAAAAGGCAACAATGAAAAAAAAGAATATACTTTACAGGCAGGTATACTTGGGCTGAATGGCGCAATGGAAGGGCCTTTTTCAAAAAAATATAAAGGTTCTTACTTAATTAACTACCGTTATTCCACGCTGGCTTTATTGGGAAAATTTGGTGTGCTTTCAAATAACAGCAATACAAACTTTCAAGACCTCTCTTACAATTTTAATTTACCTGCAGGTAAATTTGGCATGTTCACCATTTTTGGTTTTGGCGGGTTAAGCGACCAAACATCAAATGCTAAAAAAGATTCTTTAAAATGGGAATCAAAAGATGACCGTTACAACGGTAAATTTGTTTCTAACACAGGAATGACGGGAATTACACATTCCATTTTGTTTGGCAGTAAACTAAATATAAAAACTGGCATTGGTTATTCAAAAACAAATATTGGTTATGATGCAGATTACCTGGAAAACGATTTTAGTTTATCCAAATCGTACACGGACAGATTTAAAACAAATAAACTGATATTGAATACTACCCTTAATTATAAATTCAATAACAGGCTGAACATAAGAATGGGGTACATTGCCAATTTTATTGGGTATAATTTTTACAGGCTGTCAAGAAAAAATGAAACAGACCTGCTGGAACTGCTGCTTAATACATCCGGCAATACATTTACACATCAGGCTTTTGCCCAATGGCGATATAAGCCATCCAATAATATCACCATCAATGCCGGCCTGCATTATTTCAGGCTTGCTCACAATAATAGTGTTGTTTCAGAGCCACGGCTTTCTGCAAAATGGGTTATTAATAACAGAAGCAGTATTGCAGCCGGATATGGCCTGCACAGCCAAATGCAGACACTGAATGTTTATTTTGCAGAGCAGAAGGATGACAACGGAGAAATTACAATGCCCAATAAAAACCTGGGCTTAACTAAAGCACATCACTATGTATTGTCTTATAACTACAGGCTTGCTAACAACTGGCAGGCTAAGGCAGAAGTGTATTTCCAGCAATTATACAATGTGCCTGTAAGTGTTTACGACAGCAGTACTCTCTCTACCCTAAACATACAAAACGAATATTTTACAGACCCTTTAGAAAATAGAGGAAACGGCGGAAACTACGGTATAGAAATTTCGCTGGAGCGTTATCTGCAAAATAATTTTTACCTAACCTTCAGCAATTCTTTTTATCAGTCAAGATATACAGCAAAAGATGGTATAGAGAGAAATACACGTTTTAATGGCAATTACATCAGTACGCTTACAGCCGGTAAAGAACTTGTAAATGAAAAAAAATCAAAAACATTTGGCATTGGTATAAAAACAACGCTTGCAGGTGGTTTCAGAAACACGCCTATTGACATTACTGCATCAAGGCATAAGGGCTATTCAATCTATAAAGAGAAAGAAGCATACAGCCTGCAAAACCCTGCCTACTTCCGAACTGATTTACGCATGAGCATCAAATGGAACAGAAAATATTTCACAAGCACCTTATCGCTGGATATACAAAATATCACCAACCGGAGAAATGTTTTCAACCAGTCTTATGACAGTGAAAAAAATAAAATTATCACCAATTATCAAACTGGCCTTATCCCAATTTTAAATTACAAGATTGAGTTTTAGTATTATTTAAATAAAATAGCCCCGCACTTCGTGCAATGCTTCGTTGCCCGACAAAGATATTTTTCGAACCATTTTATACCAGATTTAACGAGACTCGCTGATCTTTTGGCTTCATAAGATTTAGCGAGTCTTTCGTATTTATATGGTTTATAGTGATTTAAAGTGCGTTTGAATGATCCATGAAAATATAAAGTATATGAACACATTTGAAACTTAACTGAAGCGATTCAGAGCACAAACACATTTTTCTTGAATAAGGTTCAGAAGCAAGTGAACATAGCTATGACATTCAGGAACTGGCTAATTGGGAGCTACATCGTGCAG
Organism: Chitinophagaceae bacterium; assembly: GCA_043753245.1. Taxonomy (GTDB): domain Bacteria; phylum Bacteroidota; class Bacteroidia; order Chitinophagales; family Chitinophagaceae; genus Flavitalea. The sequence continues at coordinate 23,942 of JAYUXA010000251.1, read as the reverse complement.
CATGAGCAATTAGGTGACGATCGTGCAACTTATGGTATAAAGGTACTTGAAACGCTTGCGGCAAGATTAAGATAGCAAGTTCTAAAAGGAATGAGGGAAACTAATCTGAAATTATTACTATACAATGTGTAATATAATACTCACAATATACTACATTTGTTCATTATATTACCAGTTATGAAACATAATACTATTTTTCCTACGGTACAAAAAATATTGATTGCACTTGGCGAAAACATAAAACTTGCCAGGCTCCGCAGAAAACTTAGTGCAGCGCAAGTAGCTGAAAGAGCCAATGTAAGCAGAAAAACTTTGTATTCGATGGAACAGGGTTCAGCAGGTGTTGCTATAGGCAATTATGCCATGGTTCTTTTTGTGTTGGGCTTAGAAAAGGATTTGCTAAAAGTAGCCGAAGATGATAAACTAGGTAGAAAACTTCAGGACAATAATTTACTGGTTAAGGAAAGAGCCCCTAAAAAATAAACATTCAATCATGGCGGTTATACAATTAAAAAAACAGATACTGGTGTATGCCGATTGGCACGGGCCGGAGCATGCGCCAAAACTGTTGGGGCATCTTAGCAGCACCCAGGCCAAGGGAAAAGAAACCTTTGCGTTTGAGTATTCAGAAGAATGGATACAATCAGGATTTTCACAAATGCTTGATCCGAATCTGCAATTATATTCCGGTGCATTTTATCCAAGGGATGAAAAATCAAATTTCGGCATTTTCCTCGATTCCTCACCTGACCGGTGGGGGCGTGTGCTGATGCAAAGAAGAGAACGGGTCATGGCCAAAATTGAAGACAGAGCCCAACAAATATTACTGGAATCTGATTTTCTGTTAGGTGTATTTGACCAGCATAGAATGGGGGCTTTAAGATTTAAGACCGAAGAAGCCGGTGAATTTTTAAACATTAATAAACAAATGGCTGCACCGCCATGGACATCATTAAGAGAGTTAGAGCAGGCAAGTATAAAATTTGAAGAAGATAATACCGATGACCCGGAGTATATTAAATGGGTAAATATGCTGCTTGCCCCCGGTGGCTCATTAGGAGGGGCAAGGCCTAAAGCAAGCATTATAGATCCTGATGGATACCTGTGGATAGCTAAATTCCCCAGCAGAAATGATGAGCGTGATATTGCCGCATGGGAGATGGTAGTAAATGAACTGGCTGTTGATGCAGGCATTACCATAGCAGAGGGAAGAATACAGAAATTCAACAATAAATTTCATACTTATCTTACCAAAAGATTTGACCGGACGGCCGCCGGCGGCAGAATTCACTTCGCATCTGCCATGACCTTGCTGGGCTATGCCGACGGCGAAAAATCTGCCGGTGCAAGTTACCTGGAACTGGCAGAATTTATTATTAGAAATGGCGCCATTGTAGCCGCCGACCTTGAAGAATTATGGCGAAGGATGGTATTCAATATATGCGTTAAAAATACTGACGATCATTTAAGAAACCATGGATTCCTGTTGACCGATGCAGGATGGATTTTATCACCGGCGTACGATGTAAATCCCAATCAATACGGAACAGGGCTGCACCTGAATATTTCTGAAGATGATAATGCGCTTGAATTGCCGCTGGCATTAAGTGTTGCTAAGTACTTCAGAATTTCCGAAGCAAGGGCATATGAGATAATGGAGCAGGTAAAATCTTCAGTTAATAAATGGAAAGCGGTAGCAACAAAGTGTAATTTATCAAGAGCAGAACAGGAGCGGATGGATACGGCATTTGTTTTAGAATAGTAAAGATTTTTTTATAAAGTAATAATTGTAATTTAACAAGAATGACTGACCGCTTCGGGACCCAACCAGGAAATAAATATTGCTACTATTAAATAAAAAAGTAAATTTAAAAAATACATTTAATTATTGTAATTGTTATTATGAAATTAAAGAGCTTTTTATTTGTTATAGTTTTCTTTTTTACAGCTTCCCTCTCAGCACAACAATCTTCAGCGGGCTGGCAAAATCTTTTTAATGGAAAAGATTTAACAGGGTGGAAGCGATTAGGCGGCACAGCCGATTATAAAATAGAAGATGGTGTAATTGTTGGCCGCACTGTTGTTAATTCCCGAAATACTTTTTTAGTTACCGAAAAAGTATATGGCGATTTTATTTTGGAAGCAGATGTGTGGGTAGAGGATGAAGAAGGTAATGCCGGTTTGCAAACAAGGAGCCATTTTGATGCAACAGCTTTTAACGGTGAAGGTAAAGTGTATGGCCGCCAATGCGAAGTTGACCCAAGCCCACGCCGGTGGACGGGTGGTATTTATGATGAAGGCAGAAGAGAATGGTTGTACCCTATGCAATTAAATGCACAGGCACAAAATGCTTTTAAAAACGGAGCATACAATCATTATAAAGTAGAATGTATTGGTAATGAAATGAAAACATGGGTAAATGGAATTGCAACAGCTTATGTTGTTGATACCATTGATGCCAAAGGATTTATTGGGTTACAGGTACATGGTATAAAAGATGCCAGTCATGCAGGTAAAAAAGTATGTTATAAAAATGTTCGAATTAAAACAACAGGGTTTTTGCCAACTCCATTTCCTGCAAATGTGTATGTTGCCAATTTTGTTGTAAATAATTTAACGGCTTACGAAAAGAAAGATGGCTGGCGTTTATTATTTGATGGAAAAACAAGTAAGGAATGGAAAAGTGCAAAGGGAACAATTTTTCCTGAAAAAGGATGGATAATAAATAATGGCACCATAGCTGTTGTTGATGCCGAAGGCAAAGAAGCAACCAATGGTGGAGATATTGTAACCGATGAACAGTTTGCAGCATTCGATTTATCGTTTGAATTTAAATTAACTCCGGGTGCTAACAGCGGCATAAAATATTTCGTAACCCTTGCAGAAGACAGTAAAGGATCTGCTATTGGGTTAGAGTACCAGGTGCTGGACGATACTTTGCACCCCGATGCAAAATTCGGCCGTGATGGTAACCGCACATTGGCCTCTCTTTATGATTTAATTAAAGCTGAAAAACAAAAAAGATTTTTACGTTCAATCGGTCAATGGAATTTTGGAAGAATAATTGTGTATCCAAACGATAAAGTAGAACATTATCTTAATGGAGTAAAAGTTTTAGAATACATAAGGGGATCTAAAGAATATAAAGATTTGGTTGCTGTAAGTAAATACGTGATCTGGAAAAATTTTGGAGAAGCTCCCAAAGGCCATATCCTGCTTCAGGATCATGGCAATGCAGTTTCATACAGAAGTATTAAAATAAAAGAGTTGAAATGGTAAAAAAATGGAGCTTTAAAAATTATTTAAAACAAAAATAAACATCTATGTCACAGCCACGACGGCATTTTATTAAACAATCAGCTAAAGCCTCAGCAGCTATCTATGCTGCAGCAATGGGCTTCAGTGCTAAAAGTTACGCAAACATTATTGGTGCTAACGACCGTGTAAGGGTTGGAGTAGTTGGTTATTCCGACAGGCACAGGAGTTCTCACATGCCCTGCTTTATGAATCATTACAAAGAATTGAATTTTGATATTGTAGCGGTTTCGGATATCTGGAAAAAAAGAAGAGAAGAAGGTGCAGCAGCGTGGAAAGAAAAAATGGGACATGATATTATTGCCTGCCGTAATAATGAAGAAATGTATGATAAGAAATTAGTGGATGCTGTATTCATAAGCACTGCCGATTTTCAACATGCACTGCATGCAATAGAAGCGGTTAAGGCTGGTTGTGATGCTTATGTAGAAAAACCTTTTGCCGAAACTATGGAAGATAACCGGGCAGCATTAAAAGCAATAAAAGCAACAGACAGAATTGTGCAAATAGGTTCTCAAAGAAGAAGTGGCGCCAACTATCATGCTGCGAATGAATTTATACGTTCAGGAAAATTTGGTGCTATTACTATGGTTGAATTAAGTTGGAATGTAAACCAACCGGGGCGCTGGCGCAGGCCTGGGTTACTTAGTCAGTTAAAAGAAGAAGATACAGACTGGAAACGTTTTTTAATGAACAGGCCCAGTGATACTTTTGATCCGAGAAAATATTTAGAGTACCGTTTGTTCTGGCCATACTCCTCAGGTTTACCGGGGCAGTGGATGAGCCACCAGATAGATACTGTGCACTGGTTTAGCGATATTGCACATCCAAGATCGGTTGTGGCTAATGGTGGAATTTATGCATGGAAAGATGGAAGAAAAAATTGGGATACCATTACAGCGGTATTTGATTATGGCCCGGCTAACGATTTATCATCCGGCTTCCAGGTAACGTTTGGTTCCCGTATGCACAATGGTGATGAAAAGCCTTCGGAAATATATTATTCCAATGGCGGCGAATTAAATCTTATTACAAACACTGTTTCTCCAGAGGGAGGCCTTTCAAAAAAATTTGCGGATGAAATGAAAATGCAGCCCAATCTTTTAATGCAACAAACTTTATCATCGTCAGAAGCTGTAGTAGCATCAGCCAATACCGGCGGAGATAAACTAACTTCTGACCATGTACGCAACTGGATGGAATGCATACGAAGCCGCAAACAACCCAATGCTCCGGTAGAAGCAGGCTACAGCCATTCTATTGCCACCATTATGACAAATGCCGCTGCCCGTACCGGTGCAAAAGTAACTTTTGATGAAAAAACACAAGAGGTAATGGCCAACGGAAAAATATTTAAATATTAATTTTTTTACAGCATGAATAAATTATTGTTTTTTGCAGCCGCATTATTTTTTAATAAAAGTGTATTAGTTGCGCAGCAATCAAAAGGTTTTAGTATTTCAGAGAAAAAAGATAAAAAAGAAATTGAAATTTTATTCAATAATACGTTACTTACTGCTTACTGTTATTACGATTCCAGCCGAAAGCCTATTCTTTTTCCTGTAAATACAGTGGAAGGAATAACCGTTACCCGGAGTTATCCTTTTAAAAATGTGCCGGGAGAAAGAACAGATCATCCGCATCACACCGGCATCTGGCTTAATTACGAATCTGTTAACGGTCTTGACTTCTGGAATAATTCTACTGCAATTGAAGTTGCAAAAAGAGATCATTATGGCACAATTGTTCATCAAAAAATAACTGGTAAAAAAACAAATGGCCAAACTGCATCTTTAACCGCTGCGGCAATATGGATACGGCCAGATAATAAAGTTTTACTTAATGAACTTACCACTTTTAATTTTAGCGTTAATAAAAATGATTTTATAATTGACAGGATAACAACATTAACTGCCACAGATACGACAGTGATTTTTGAAGACGTTAAAGATGGCATGTTTGCCATTCGCGTGGCAAGAGAATTGGAACTGCCTTCAAAAGAGAAAAGCAGTTTTGTTGATGATAAAGGCAATATAACAAACGTGGCCCCGTCAGGTACAGATGTTACCGGCATGTATTATGGCAGCACAGGATTAAAAGGTGATTCGGTATGGAGCAGTAAAGGAAACTGGGTAATGCTTACGGGAAAAAAAGATGGAAAAGAAATTACAATCGGAATAATTGATCATCCTTTAAATGCTGGTTATCCCACTTACTGGCATGCAAGAGGCTATGGTTTATTTGCAGCTAATCCCTTAGGAAGAAAAGTTTTCAGCAATGGAAAAGAGGTGTTAAATTTTTCATTGCAGCCTAGTAAATCGGTTACATTCCGCTACAGGATAATTATTCATTCAGGCGGTTTTTTAACCACGGCAGAAATGAACAGATCATTTACTGATTTTGAAAAAATAAAATAACCTGTCCGACCAGGATTATCTCGCTTCGCCCGATGATCCATTATCGCTTTGCATTACCCAAAGCCTCCCTCGCTTCGCGAGGTGGCCATTTTATTTATCTGCTTTTGCAAACAAGTTTGCAACGCCGCTAAATAAAATGGCCCCGCACTTCGTGCGAGGCTTTGTTGCCCGACCAGGATTCGAACCTAGACAAACGGTACCAAAAACCGTCGTACTACCATTATACTATCAGGCAATCCCTTTTTTTAGATGCTGCAAAAATAAGGGCATAGAAATTTGGTTCCAAAACAATATTTACTACCCCAGCTTTACCAAATAGTAATTTTTCTTTCCTTTTTGTACCAGAATGTACTTTTCGTGAAGCAATAGTGCCGCATCCATCACCAGGCCTATATCTGCCACCTTGATCCTGTTTACGCTTACTCCACCCTGCAAAATCATTTTGCGCGCCTCCCCCTTACTCCCAAATACACCCACTTCAGCCAGAAAACTTACCACGTCTACTCCTTCTTTTATCCGGCCCATGCTGTAGGTATAGTGTACTACCCCCTCCATAGATTCTATATCTTCCATACTTAGAGTATCCGCAGAAGCAGAATGACCCATAAATAGTTTTTCAGTTGTTTCTAACGCCTGGTCGTATGCTTGCACTCCATGTACAAAAATGGTCAGCTCCCGCGCCAATGCCTTCTGCAGCAAGCGCAATCCTGCATCCGCACTGTGCCGCATCAATAAATTATCTATCACTTCCTGATCTAAAAATGTAAAGATCCGGATCCATTTTACGGCATCCGCATCCGCAGCATTAAGCCAGAACTGGTAAAACTGGTAAGGACTCGTCTTTGCAGCATCGAGCCATATATTTCCTTTTTCCGTTTTTCCAAATTTGCCCCCATCCGCTTTTGTGATCAGCGGACAGGTGAATGCAAAAGCTTCCCCACCCGATTTTCTCCTGATAAGCTCCGTGCCGGTAAGGATATTGCCCCACTGGTCACTTCCTCCCATCTGCAACTTGCAGCTTCGGTTTTTATAAAGCCAGAAAAAATCGTAACCCTGCATCAGCTGGTAAGCAAACTCGGTGTAACTGATACCCGTATCGCCTTCTATCCGCTTGCGCACACTGTCTTTAGACATCATGTAATTAACCGTGATATGTTTTCCGGCATCTCTCAAAAAATCAATAAACGTGATGGTTTTAAACCAGTCGTAGTTGTTTACAAGAACGGCTCCATTTGGAGTGGCAGCATTAAAATCCAGAAACCTGGAAAGCTGGTTGCGGATACCTTCCACATTCTGATGAAGCTGGTGCTCCTGCAACAGATTCCTCTCTTCACTCTTACCTGATGGATCCCCGATCATGCCGGTGGCACCCCCCACTAATGCCATAGGACGGTGACCTGCTTTTTGGAGATGGATCAATAATAATATGGGCACCAGGCTACCGATATGCAGCGAGTCGGAGGTAGGATCGAACCCGATATAACCGGTCGTCATCTCCTTTGCCAGCTGCTCTTCTGTGCCCGGCGTCATATCCTGGATCATTCCTCTCCATGTAAGTTCTTCGATCAGGTTCATAACATATATATATGCGGAAATAAAAGTAAATCAATGGTTTGCGCAAAAGTAAGGAATAGGCTATAGTTTGACTGTCAAATACAATAATTTCACCAATTCCCCGTTTGCGATACTAGCTAATGTTTCCATGTCAGAGCAGCTTAAATCCTGTAAAATCAATCTTTATAATTGCTTATAAGAATACCGTTTCATGAGAAAAACACCATCCCTTGCTGTTCTCACTGTCTTTATACTGCTTGGCCAGTACAGCAAGGCTCAATTTCGTAAGTATTCCAACGAGTTTTTAAATATTGGAGCCGGCGCACGGGGGCTGGCTATGGGAGGCGCACAGGTGGCTTCCGTAAACGATGGCAGTGCAGGATACTGGAATCCCGCAGGACTGGTAAATGTAAAAAATGAGCCGCAGCTGAGTCTCATGCACGCAGAATATTTTGCGGGTATTGGCAAGTACGATTACGCCAGCCTGGCACTTCCGCTTAAAGATAAAAAAAGATACCTCGGTTTGTCCCTTCTCCGGTTTGCAGTAGACGACATTCCTAATACTATATTTTTAGTGGAGCCCGATGGCACCATCAATTTCAGCAATATCTCTAAATTCTCTTCAGCAGATTATGCCTTTCTGCTATCCTTTGCGCAGGAAGTGAAATTAAAAAAGAACAGAAAGATCAATGCTGGTATCAATGCCAAGATTATTCACCGCAAAGCAGGCGATTTCACTACCGCATGGGGATTTGGATTTGATGCCGGTGTGCAGATGGAAGGAACAAAATGGAAACTGGGTATCGTAGCCCGCGATGTGACGACCACGTTTAATGCATGGTCGTTTAACCTCACCGAAAAAATGCGCGAAGTATTTTATGTCACCCAAAATGATATACCCGTAAAATCCACCGAGCTTACCGCTCCGCGGCTGATTCTTGGCGGCTCCTATACTTTTAAATTAAATAATAATATCAATTTACTTACCGAGGCAGATCTGGATCTTACTTTCGATGGCCGAAGAAATACTGTGCTCTCATCAGGTGTAGTCAGCCTTGATCCAAAGCTGGGCCTGGAAGCATCCTGGAAAAATGTATTTTTTGTCCGCGGTGGTATCAATAATTTTCAAAAGGCCCTGGAAGACAGCGATTCTACCAACACTAAAAAAGTATGGATCTATCAGCCTGCCATTGGTGCCGGATTCAGAATTTCTAATGTGCAGATTGATTATGCCTTCACCAACCTGGCCAACCAGTCCAATCCCCTTTATACCCATGTGTTCTCTTTAAAAGTGAACCTTAAAAAAAAGGCTAAATAGAAAGACCGTACCCTATGGATACCCTGAAAAAAAATACAATGAAACGATTTTTTACGCTTGTATTCCTGATGGCCGCCCTTAGTTCAGGCGCTCAGCAATACAATAACGAGTGGATCAATTTTTCACAGACCTATTATAAGTTTAAACTAATCAACAAGGGATTGTACCGTTTGCCTAAGACAGTCCTGGATGCTGCAGGAATTGGAAATGCCGGTGCACAATATGTTGAGTTATGGAAAAATGGAAAACGTATCCCCATTTATACATCCGTGTCTTCCGGGGTATTGCCTTCGGGAGGTTATATAGAATTCTGGGGTGAAGGAAACGACGGTACAGCAGATAAAGCGTTGTACAGAAATCCAGCTTATCAGCATACGGTTCATTCCAGTCTGATCACCGATACTGCCGTATATTTTTTAAGTGTCAATACCAACGGTGCAGGTTTTTATTTTAGTAATGCTGTAAATGATGTCGCTTCCAATACATTGCCCGCAGAGCCCTATTTTAATGCAAAAGCGGCCAGCTATTACAAAAATAAAATAAACGCCGGGTTCGCAGCAGTGGTGGGTGAATATGTTTATTCTGCATCGTATGACAAGGGTGAATTCTGGTCCAGTGCAGCCATCAAGCCAGCAACTCCTTTATTAACCACCATCAGTGGGCTCCAGGTTTATTCAGGGGGACCTTCAGCCACCCTGAATTACGGGATCATGGGAGATGCGTTGAATTCGAGATCCGCAAAAGTTTCCGTTAACGGATCTTTACTAACAGATACTGTCCTGGAATATTTCAATGATATTCATTCCAATGTATCTGTCCCGCTTTCTCTGATTACTTCAGGAACCGCGGCGGTACAGTTTCAAAATACATCCGCTGTCACCAATGACAGGATGGTTGTGTCCTACTTTGAGTTGATCTATCCTAAACCATTCAGCTTTGATAACCAGTCCAATTTTGCATTCAGCCTTCCTGCCAGCGGCGCCAAATACCTGGAGATCACTGACTTTAATTATGGCTCGCAGGCACCGGTTTTGCTAAACCTGACCACAGGTGAAAGAATGACCGGCGACATATCTACCCCGGGCATTGTTAAATTTGTTGTTGGAAGTGGCGCAGAAAGAAATTTTGTATTGGTGAGTGAGGACGTTTCCAATCTGCTATCGGTAGCTGCCTTAGTTCCCAGGACATTTAAAAAATATACAGATGCTGCTAATCAGGGTAATTATCTGATAATTTCTAATAAAATTCTATTCACTGGAAGCCATGGCAACAACCCTGTGGAAGATTATAAAAATTATCGTTCTTCCGCCGCCGGAGGCAGCTTTTCTGCACGGGTGATCGATATAGAAGAATTAACTGATCAGTTCGCTTTTGGAACTAAAAAACATCCTTCTTCTATAAAGAATTTTATCCGGTATGCCAGGAGTAATTTTTCTGCACCGGTAAAAGATATTTTTCTTATAGGTAGAGGTGTGGGTTATGTAGATTATCAAAAGAATCAATCTGATGTCAAAGCAGATCTGCTGAACCTTGTTCCAACTTTTGGAGTGCCTGGTTCTGATAATATGCTGAGTTCTGCCGATGCATCGAGTCCGATAGCGGTGATCCCGATCGGAAGATTGTCCGTGGTACACGGGCCGGAAATTGAAGATTATCTGGAGAAAGTAAAAGAATACGAAGCTGCTCAAAAAAATACCTCCACTACGCTTGCAGCAAAAGAATGGATGAAAAATGTGGTGCATGTAACAGGATCGAGCGATCCCTATCTGGGTACGGTGCTTTGCAACTACATGGGAGTATATAAACAGATCATTCAGGATACCGCTTTTGGTGCAAAAGTCTATAGTTTCTGTAAGGCTTCCACCAATACCGTAGAGCAGGTGAACAGTGAGAAGATCGCTTCCTTGTTTGAACAGGGTATCAGTGTGCTTACTTATTTTGGACATTCCTCTACTACTACGCTTGAATTTAATCTTGATAATCCTCAAGCTTATAATAACCCTGGTAAGTATCCGGTGTTTTTTGTAAATGGGTGCAATGCCGGCAATTTTTTTACATACAATACTACCAGGCTGCTGGTGAACGAAACGCTTTCCGAAAAATTTGTGTTGGCCAAACAGCGAGGCAGTATCGCTTTTATTGCCAGCACGCATTACGGAATAGTAAATTATCTTAATATTTATCTCAATAATCTATACAAACTGATTTGCCGTAAAGATTTTGGTAAACCTTTGGGAGAAACCGTGAGAGATGCTTTACAGCAGCTGGTTACCGTAACAGGGCCTACGGATTTTTATGCACGCGCACATGCAGAAGAAATTTCCATTCACGGCGATCCATCCCTGTATATCAATGAACAATCAAAGCCGGATTATGTGATTGAGGAACCCCAGGTAAAGATCAATCCTGCATTTATATCTGTTGCAGAAGATAATTTCCAGGTTAAAATCAGGATGGTCAATACCGGTAAAGCAGCCAATGATTCGATTTATGTAAATGTAAGAAGACAATACCCTGATGGTTCTTCTGAATTGATATTGCACCAGAAAATTGCCGGAATACGTTATGCAGATTCTATATCCATTACAGTTCCCATAGTTGCCACCAGAGATAAGGGTTTAAACAAACTGACTATAACAGTCGATGCAAATAATCTGGTAGATGAGGTGACCGAATCGAATAATTCGGTGACAAAAGACCTGTTCATCTTCGAAGATGAAGCAAGAGGTGCTTACCCGTATGATTATTCAATAGTAAATCATGCCGATCAGAAATTATATGCTTCAACAGCCGATCCGTTTAGCAGTGAAAAGACCTACCTGATGGAAATGGATACCACCGAATTGTTTAACTCATCCTCTAAAATTACCAAATCACTTTTATCCATAGGAGGGTCTCTTGAATTTGATCCCGGTATCCTTTATAAAGACAGCGTAGTATATTACTGGCGGGTATCTGTAGCTCCTGTAAACAATTTATACCACTGGAGCACTTCTTCCTTTATTTATCTCCCGGGCAACAGTGCAGGATTTAATCAATCCCATTATTATCAGCATGGTAAATCCGTTAATCAGCGAATGATACTTGGCGCAGACGGAATATGGCGATACGGCCAGATCGAAAGCAATCTGTATATGAGACTGGGTACCTGGATATCCAGTGCTGTATCAGAAACAGATATGTCGATAGTAATCAACAGCGGTAATTTTAATATTCACAACACCTGTAATTTTTCTGCGCTGGCATTTACGGTCTTCGATTCCGTAACTTTTAAGCCGTGGGTGAATATCACGGATTCCGTTACCGGTAAGGGATTGTTTTTAAGTGAACGAAACGATTGTTATCCCGGCAGACAAAACAACTTTGAATATAAATACACGGATTCCATCAGCAGAAAAAATGCGATGGATTTCATGGACCAGATTCCAGACGGGGCATTTGTGGCGGTAAGGGCATTTGTGCTGGATACTCTATTATTCCCGGCACAACCACAGGCATTTATAAAAGACTGGAAAAAGGACACCCTGCTTCTGGGCAGCAACAACTCCTTGTATCACCGGTTATACGGTCAGGGGTACACCGACCTGGATTCTTTTTACCGGGTAAGGCCATGGATATTCTTTTATAAAAAAAATCATCAGCAGGATTTTTTACCCCGCTCTGCCACCGGAAAAGGCACATTTGACAATCTTACGTTATCTGTTGATTGTCATACACCCGACACGTTAGGTTTTATGACCTCTCCGGAATTCGGACCGGCAAAAGAGTGGAAAGAAGTGATCTGGAGAGGAAAATCGCTGGAAAGTCCGGCCCGAGACAATCCGGTGGTATCCGTGATCGGGATAGACAATAACCGGATAGAAACGGTGTTATTTACGCTCGACCAATCCAGCCAGACCTTCGATGTCTCTTCTGTCAGTGCCATACAGTATCCCTATATGAAACTGAAAATGCGCAATGTCGATTCAGTAGGGTTAACCCCATACCAGCTCAGCTACTGGAGGATACAGTATATGCCGTTGCCCGAAGGATCCTTAGCATCCAATTTATTTCTAAATATGAAGGATACTATCGATACAGGTCAACCGATTAAATTCGGTGTTGCCTTTAAAAATATCAGCAGGCTTCCTTTTGACAGCATACTCGTTAAGGCAACTATTCTGGACAGGAACAATGTCTCGCATGTTATTCCGATGTCAAGAACAAAACCGATGCTGACTGGAGACACTGTTAATCTGTCCTTCAGCCTCAACAGTAAATTATTTCCCGAAGCCAATACCTTGTTCCTTGATGTAAATCCGGATCTTGACCAGGCTGAACAATTTCATTTTAATAATTTTCTGTATAAAAATTTCTTTATAAGAACGGACAGAACCAATCCGCTTCTTGACATTACATTCGATGGAGTTCATATCCTAAACAGGGACCTGGTTTCTTCACGGCCGCATATCCAGATCAAATTAAAGGATGAAGCTAAATATCTCTTACTCAACGATACTGCCCTGAGCAGTGTACAACTCCGCTATCCGGATGGTGTACTACGTACCCATCACTTCGATAATGATACTTTAAGGTTTACACCGGCAACTGATGGAAGTGACAATACTGCCACCGTTGATTTCTACCCACAGTTTAACTCGCAGTTGAATGCTGAAGGAGACGAGTATGAATTAATTGTAAGAGGCAAGGACCGGAGTGGTAATAAAGCCGGAGAAACAGAATACCGTATATCATTTACTGTTATCAGCAAGCCCATGATATCCAATTTGCTGAACTATCCTAATCCATTTACTACTTCTACCGCTTTTGTATTTACACTTACAGGAAGTGAAGTGCCGCAAAATTTAAAAATACAGATACTGACCATAACCGGTAAGATCGTCAGGGAAATCACCAAAGAAGAACTTGGTCCGATACATATAGGGCGCAACATCACTGATTTTAAATGGAATGGTACGGATCAGTTCGGCCAGCGCCTTGCCAACGGAGTATATTTATACCGTTTCGTTTCTTCCCTAAATGGCAGCCGCATGGAGAAATATAAGACCAGGGGAGATAATACAGATATGTATTTCAACAATGGTTACGGAAAAATGTATTTGATGAAATAACTGACTGCTTACCGACGATAATAAACTGCAGCGGAATCGATACGGACCGGTCGGACAAATGAGGTACCTTTGATGTTTTGAGCATCAAATACCAGGGCTGTAATGGGTAAGATCAGTATAAATATATCGACAGGAAGTTTGCAGAAGGAAGAAATGATCGTGGGCATAGACCTGGGCACCACCAACAGTCTTGTTGCCATCATACATCCGGAAAATAAAAACCCTGTTGCGCTAAAAGAGCACAACAGCAGTGCGCTCGTTCCATCAATAGTCTATTTCGGTTCAGACGGCAAACCTGTTGTTGGCGAAGAAGCAAAACAGCATTTGATTGCTGAGCCGCAGAATACCATTTTTTCGGTTAAAAGGCTGATGGGGAAATCCTTTAATGATATCCGGGAACGTTCTTCTTTTTTCATGTACAAAGTATTTGAAGACGACACCGAACGCCTGGTGAAAATACAGGTGGGCAATACCTTTTATTCTCCCATTGAATTGTCTTCTTTTATTTTAAAAGAATTGAAAAACCGGGCAGAACATATTCTTAAAACTCCGGTTACGAAAGCTGTTATTACCGTTCCGGCTTATTTCAACGATGCGCAAAGGCAGGCAACACGGGACGCAGGAAAACTGGCAGGAATAGATGTGCTGCGCATAGTGAATGAACCTACGGCGGCCAGCTTAGCCTACGGACTGGGCCTGGACAAAGAAGCCGAAAGAACAATTGCGGTGTATGATCTTGGAGGCGGCACATTTGATATTTCCATATTAAAAATTGTAAACGGAATATTTGAGGTACTGTCCACAAATGGCGACACCTACCTGGGGGGCGATGATTTCGACCAGTCCATAGTGGATTACTGGGCCCAGAAATATGACCTGTCGGAGTCATTAAATAATAATAAAAGCATTGCGCAGGAACTGCGTTTGGCTGCGGAAGAGGCTAAAAAGCAACTGAGCGGTCAGGATGAATACGCAGTCGTTGTCGCCGGAATAAAATTGCATATCGATAAAAACAGGTTCGAACAACTGGTGCTGCCACTGGTGAACAAAACTATTGCGAGCTGTAATTCAGCCCTGACAGATGCTCACCTGAGTAACACAGATATTGATGAAGTAGTGATGGTAGGCGGATCAACCCGAGTGCCACTCGTTAAACAACTGGTTAAGGCCTTTTTTCAAAAAGAACTGCACGATAGTTTAAATCCTGATGAGGTGGTAGCACTGGGTGCAGCAGTGCAGGCGGACATCCTTGCTGGAAATAACAAAGATTTTTTATTGCTGGATATCACTCCGCTTTCGATGGGCATTGAAACCATGGGCGGACTTATGGATGTACTGATACCCCGAAATTCTAAAATTCCTTCTAAAGCTTCCCGACAGTATACCACCCATAAAGATGGTCAGGGAAGCATGCGTATATCTGTTTTTCAGGGTGAACGCGATCTCGTAAAGGACAATCGCAAGCTTGCAGAATTTAACCTTGGCGAAATACCCGGAATGCCTGCAGGTATTCCTAAAGTGGAGGTTTCTTTTTTGATTAATGCGGATGGGATCCTGTCGGTAGATGCAAAAGAACTCCGGAGTGGTGTTCAACAAAGCATAGAAGTAACACCACAATATGGATTAACGGATGCAGAAGTTGAAAATATGCTTCTGGATTCTATTCATCACGCAGAAGCGGATATTAAAAATCGTTCCTTAATCGAAACACAGACGGAAGCCATCCAAATCATCGAAGCAACGGAAGGGTTTATAAAAAAGAACGCAGCACTTTTGGAAAAAAAGGAAATGGAGATTACAACTACCCTTGTAGAGCAATTAAAAACAACGCTTGCCGCTGGTTCGAAAGACCAGATTCAATCTCTTATTGAAGAGCTTAATACGTTCACCCGACCTTTTGCAGAACGGGTAATGGATATTGCTGTAAGTGCAGCTATGAAAGGCAGAAAAATATAATAGAAGCTGGAAATTAAAAGTACAGCTAAGGAAAACCACAAAGCCCGATAAATTAAAACAGGCTTGTACTCAAACTGGACAAAATGTGTTCCGGGTGTCACCTTCAGGCTCATAAAACCAGTATTATTTCGAAGGATAGGAGCAGGCTTTCCGTCAATGGTGGCTGCCCAGTGTTTGTAATAGTTTTGCGAGATATTCAGCACATTCTCGTTTTCGTTTATAGTTTTTATAATAAATCCATTTGAACGAAACTGATTTACCTGTATACTATCCTCCGGATTGGAAAAATAAAATACCGGATGTTGGGCAATCTTTTCCATTTCCTTATTATCAGTTAAAAAAGATTCCATGGAAGATAGCATGCACGGGGTAGTAACGCTCAGCGGAATTTCCACTTTTTTGTTGTAGTAACCGGAGTATCCATATACGATTGGCTGACCTGCTGAATCTTGAGTTGTCTTTACTGTTTCCTTCAGATCGGGAAGAGGAAATCCTGAAGGAAACTGTTCTATAAACCGGTTGATCTTCGAAGGAGAAATTTGCGAAACAAAGGTGGAGGGGAGCGCTAACTGCGCTATACAGGCAGCGTTCAATGCAATTACCAGTGGGAGATACCGGGGATATAAGGCCTTATTTAACAGGCCCCCTACCAGCAGGAAAATAAGTTGAAGCGTTCCTACTAATAAAATGGTCTGTGAAAAACTGATCTCGAAAAAAAATGTTTTTAAGTCCTTTCTCCAATTGCCAAATCCGGAAGGAATTGCAGCAAGGGTTTTGGTGGCAGCCATCCCTTCACTGATGATCTGAAAAAAAATAATTACAAGAACTACTGCTCCGGTTAAAAAAAAACCAATCTTTCTGGAGTTGCTTCTTAAAACAATCTGCTCATTGCGGGAAAAAAGTTCAAGTCCCCGGGCTGCTGTAAATAAAAGACAGATGGTGCTGAATAACCGCATGTTGGAAGGATGCCGGAAGAAATTCATAAGTGGCACATAGTGGAAAAAAAACGCCCGGACAGGGGTAGCGTTGCCAAGTGTAAATAAAAGAGTAACTACAAAAAGCACACCAGTAAACGTATAGATTGATTTTGTTTTTTGTGTAAACACAGCTATAAAAAAAATAATGGAGAATATACCGGCATAGGCATTTCTCATAGTGACATCTGTGCCAAAACCAATGTCCTGGCGGGATAAATTAAAAGGTATTATAAAAGACGTGATACATTTTAAACAGAATGGGTCGATCATAGATCTGTTTAAGGAAACGCCTGAGCCCCTGGAATAATAAGGAAGAAATTCACTGAAAGAGATCAGTGCCGGAAGGCTGAAAGCGATAAAAAACAATACGAATAGTGCCTGTGTCCCTATTAAAACCCGCAGGTTGTTTTTATGTACCGTTATTATACGGACGATTAATCCTGCAAAGAGAATATAGCAGCAATAGATCAGGAAAGAAGGATATCCTGCTACCAGCAGCATAAACAACGCGACTGCTGTCCGGAATGCATTTAAGGGGCCCGGTGAAAATAACAGCCGGTAATAATACAGGAATACAAAGGGAATAAATGCTGCACAGGCCAGCCACACAATAAACTGCCCGCTGTCGGTTATAAAACCAGAAAACATATAACAGCATGCTATTGCAAATGCATTCCTGTTGTTGGTATTAAATTCCCTGAGCAGTTTGAACATTCCCAGACCGGCAATAAATATATACAACAGGGATTCAAAATGCAGCACCGACATATTGTATCTTGAAAATGCCGAAATTATCCAGACTATCGGATTCCAGGCTCCGCTCTGCATATCTCCGTGTACCGGAAAGCCCATGTATAAATAGGGACTCCAGAAAGGAAGTTCACCATTTTGAATAGCATTGCTGATCTGGTATCTGTAAGGTAAAAAGTACATGGCAGCATCGTTCTTTAACGAAAAAAGCTGTAGGCTCACCGGCCAGTAACCGGCAATGCACGCCAGTAGCAGCATCAGTAAAATCTTAATTTTTACCTGGCCCCATTCATAATTCAGTAGCCTGTTAATTGATCCGTTCATGTTTTTTGCCAGATACCCAGAATAGATTTTCCAAAGTTATGAAATAGTAGTTTGTCTGTGATTACTGAAAGGGGAACAAAAAAAGTATCCCAGATATGAATTTGTCTTTTGGTAGGATACGATTGTTTTAGCAACCATTTATTTCCCAAAGACAATAACCAGCTCATGGAGTCCAGGTAACTGAGGCGAATAGTATGCAAGGAGGTACCAGCTGTAAGTTTACCAAGCGATTGTTTATCATATCTGCGAAAATGACCGACAGAAGCATCAAACCTGCTGTATAAACTGGAATGAGCAGGAGAAAGAATAATAAGATACCCGCCTTCTTTTAACAGTGATGCAGCATGGTTGATTTCATGTTGGTCATCTTCAATATGTTCCAGTACATCTATATAAATAATGGTATCGAAAAGGTCCTTGCCAGTAATAGAGGAAATAATTCCATGCTGCACTTTGCAATTTGCCAGCAGTATTTTTGTGTCAATTGATTTCTGCAGTTCTTTGCAAAATCCATCATCAGGCTCGAGTAATGTCCAGGCAGACCCGGCTTTTCCATCATTAAGATAGTGGGTCGTGGTTCCTATACCTGCTCCTGCTTCCAGCACCTGCTTTCCCAGGTAAGGGGCAATAAAAGAGGCAAAATATTTTTTCCAGTTTTTAGCCTGAGAAAACAATTGCAGCTCTTCACCGGTATAGGCATAATTGCTATTCATCAGATCCTGTTTCCGTGCGTTGCAGATAATCGGTGTAATGATGTGCAGGGATAAGTTTACGTTGCGATTGAGACGAAAGAAAAATCACGATCATGATCAGGGACATCAGGAAACTTTGTAAAAGGATCACCAGCATGGACGAGGCCAGTATGGAAGCCCATCCGGAAATAGCATAGGGAGTAAACAATTTTATAAAAGTGATGGTAACGATGCAGAGTAACGAAAAAACAATAATTATAAAAGACAGTATCAGGATTCTGACGGCGATGGTTTCAATAAATACGGAAATAGTGTTGAGTCCGTGAACGATCAGTGAGGTGATATTCATTTTAGATTTCCCTTTCCGACGTTTACCTTTTGGTGTAGGGACGGACAGATAACCGATCCCTGATTTTAAAATACCGCCAGTTAAACTATTCCATATTTCACTGTAATACACCAATTGATCAACATGGGTTTTCGGAAGTATACAAAAGTTGCCAAAAGCAATCGTTTTTCCGGTCAGGATACGAAAGAATAATTTATAAAAACGGTACAGCAGCTGAAATCTTAATCCTTCTTTGCGATGTGTTCTTTTTGCAAGAACTATTTTTTCGGGAGTGTTAGCGGCAGACTGAAAAAGGGCTGGAATATGCTGTGGCATATCTTCTCCGTCAGCGTCCATTACCAGTACCCTGCTGAAATCGTAATGATCGTGTATATAGGATAATCCTGTTGCAATTGCTTTTTGATGACCCAGGTTGCGGTGCAGGTGTAAAACGATAGAGCTATTGCTGGAAACCGGCAGTCCGGATGAAATAATCGGCTGTGTTGACCCGTCGTTTACAATCACAATAAATGGTTGCTCATGGTGCAGGCCTGAAAAAACAGCCCGGATATCGGTGAGTGTGCTTTCGAGCGCCTCCCTGTCATTAAAAACGGGAATGAGGATAATGGTGGTGTGATAGGGAAGTTTCAACTCAGGGTATGGTTTAGGTCATTTAACGTCTGCCCGAAACGCTTTCAGCCGGTTTATATATTTTCCGATGACATCGAATTCAACGTTCACTTTTGTTCCTGGCAGTACAGCGTTCATGTTGGTATGTGTAAATGTAAAAGGTATTATGCCAACTTTAAAGGTATCGTTGGTAATATCGAAAATAGTTAAACTGATCCCGTTAAGGCTGATAGAACCTTTTTCAATGATCAGGTGGGCAAACTGTTCCGGATATTGAAAGGTATATTCCCAGCTTCCGCCGGCAGCATCTCTTTTAATGCAGGTGGCAGTGCAGTCGACATGTCCCTGTACAAGGTGACCGTCCAGGCGTCCGTTCATCATCAGACAGCGTTCCAGGTTTACCCGGGATCCCGGTATCCATTCGTCCAGATCGGTCTTGGATAAAGTTTCCCTGATAGCAGTAACGCGGTACTGTCCGGATGAAATTTCTTCGATGGTAAGGCAAACGCCATTGTGCGAAAGGCTCTGGTCCACTTTAAGTTCGCCTGCCAGGGTGGAGCTGAGCCAAAATAGTTTACCTGTTCCCAGAGGGGCAACAGACAGGATGGTGCCGGTCGATTCGATGATACCTGTAAACATGGAAGTAAAATTG
Organism: Chitinophagaceae bacterium; assembly: GCA_043753245.1. Lineage (GTDB taxonomy): Bacteria > Bacteroidota > Bacteroidia > Chitinophagales > Chitinophagaceae > Flavitalea. The sequence goes on along the minus strand of JAYUXA010000251.1, from coordinate 3,918 downwards.
AGGTTTTTTGTTTTCTCAATAAATAAAATCTACTATCTTCGCGGTCCTGAAAAAGATTAAAGGAGGTATATAACCATGTTGATCATTGATTCAAAAGACTGCGAAAATATTGACAAAGCGCTGAAGAAGTACAAGAAAAAGTTTGAAAAAGCGAAGATTCTTCTGCAGTTGAGAGAACGTCAGGCATTTATCAAGCCGTCTATCAGGCGTCGCGGACAAGTGTTAAAGGCTATCTATAAGCAACAGATCGCTACTGGCACAATAGAAATTTAATCTATTGAATCTCAAGATATTCTCAGGCTACCGTAAGGTGGCCTTTTTGTTTTGTGGCTCAACATCATGTAAATTCATATCGTGGATGAATCACTCAGCAACGAAATAACTGCTTTTATTAACTATCTGAAGTTTGAAAAGCGCTATTCACCGCATACGTTGCGGGCGTATCAGGACGATCTGCTACAGTTCCGGGATTTTTTAGTGACTGGTTTTAATGGGATGCCCTTAAAGGAGATCAATGCGCCTGTCGTAAGGAGCTGGCTGGCCTCTCTTAAAGATGAAAAACTGACCTCCCGTTCGGTCAGGCGAAAGATTTCTTCGCTTAAATCTTTCTACAAAAATGCTTTGCGGATGGGAACCGTAGAAAAAAATCCGATGGCTACGCTGTCATCCCCTAAAATTTCCCGTAAGCTTCCTTCCTTTGTGGAAGAAAAGGACTTGAATACCCTTTTCCGGCATGTTGCCTTTGATGACAACTGGAGCGGTGTTACGGCAAGGCTGGTACTGGAAATGCTTTACCAGTTGGGGTTGCGGCTGTCTGAGCTGGTTAACTGCAGGGAATCGGAAATCGATTACGCCAAAAGTACGGTCAAAGTACTCGGCAAGGGCAATAAGGAGCGGATACTACCCGTGTTACCGGAGCTGATGGCGGGTATAAAACGATATTCGGAACAAAAAAGATCCTTATTTGATTCTCCGGACACCATTTATTTATTAGTAAATGAAAAAGGAAAAAGGCTTTATCCCAAATACATCTACCGGATTACCACAAAATATCTTCCTTTGGTCACTACCATAGCTAAAAAAAGTCCGCATACGTTAAGGCATAGTTTTGCTACTCATCTTACCAATAATGGGGCAGAGCTGAACGCGGTAAAGGAGCTGTTAGGGCATTCCAGCCTTGCTGCTACGCAGATATATACGCACAACACCATCGGCAAATTAAAAAATGTCCATAAAAAAGCCCATCCAAGGGGTTAGCATCTGTACATTTATTTAAGGAGTAATTTTTTTGGTGCGCATTGTTAGGCCCTCTTTAAAGCCATAAGAATTTACACATTTATTTAGGGCTTATTTTTTGGAAACAAAATAAGCAGGTTGTAACTTCAGAGAGCAGTCCGAAAAAATGCTCAATATATATATTTTTCACTCTTTAAAATTGAATTATTATGAACGTAAACATTCAAACTGTGAGGTTTAATCCAGATGTGAAGCTGACAGAATATGTGAACAGGAAATTAGAGAAACTTCAAACTTTCCATGACAGGATCATTAAGGTAGATGTATTTCTTAAGCTGGATAATGTTGTACATAATATAAAAGATAAAATTGCCGAGATAAGGGTACAGATCCCGAGGTATCAGTTTTTCGTTAAGTCTTCCTCCAAATCTTTTGAGGAGTCGTTTGACAGTGCGCTTGACTCGGTGGTGACCCAGATAAAGCGAAAAAAAGAAAAACAATTTGTGTGAAGTCTAAAACCCCGGGCCGGGGTTTTTTTTATTTAGGGGTAGCTCAATAAAAAAAATGTTTCAAAATTTTTGCGTATCACAAATTCGTTTACCTTTGCCTTCCCAAAAAAAGCTACTTATGCTCAGGTGGGAAAGTTCTTTAAATATTTGGAGTTCAATTTTTTAAACATATCCCAGATCGCCACCTTAGCTCAGCTGGTAGAGCAACTGATTTGTAATCAGTAGGTCGCAGGTTCGATTCCAGCAGGTGGCTCAAATTGGGCAAGTAGTCAAGTGGCCAACGACAACAGACTGTAAATCTGTTCGCTTCGGCGTTCGGTGGTTCGAATCCATCCTTGCCCACTGGAAAGCCTTTACAGCAATGAACTGGCCGGGAATATAAGTAGTAGTTAAACCTGTCCTACAAACTGAATGTATTCAATCAGAGTGTCGTTTGAAGAAAATTAGGCTTGTGGCAGGTAAAAAGCGGGAGTAGCTCATTTGGTAGAGCGATAGCCTTCCAAGCTATAGGTGGCCGGTTCGAGCCCGGTCTCCCGCTCTTTTTTAAAGAGGAAATGCTGCTGAGTGATTGCCGTTGTAGCTCAGGGGTAGAGCACTTCCTTGGTAGGGAAGAGGTCGTGAGTTCGATTCTCACTAACGGCTCAGAATACGTAAACAAAAAATAACACCCACAACTAAAAACACATAAAATGTCAAAAGAGACTTTTAAGAGGGACAAACCACACGTTAACGTTGGTACCATTGGTCACGTTGATCACGGAAAAACTACTTTAACCGCAGCAATCACGAGTATCCTGGCAGCTAAGGGTATGGGCAACGTTGCAAAAAAGTATGACGAAATTGACGGTGCTCCCGAAGAAAAAGAAAGAGGTATCACCATTAATACAGCTCACGTGGAGTATCAGACGATCAATCGTCACTATGCGCACGTTGATTGTCCTGGTCATGCGGATTATGTAAAAAACATGATTACCGGTGCTGCCCAGATGGATGGTGCTATTTTAGTTGTGGCTGCTACAGATGGTCCGATGCCTCAGACGAAAGAACATATTCTTCTTGCCCGTCAGGTAGGTGTGCCCCGTATCGTGGTATTCATGAATAAAGTAGACCTGGTAGACGATCCTGAACTGATCGAACTGGTTGAAATGGAAATACGTGAATTGCTTACCTCTTATGGTTTTGACGGTGATAACACACCTGTTATTCAGGGATCTGCCACCGGAGCTCTTGCCGGAGAAGAAAAGTGGATCAAGGCAATCGATCAGCTGATGGAAGCGGTAGATACTTATATTCCTCTGCCTCCACGCCCCGTTGATCTTGCGTTCCTGATGAGTGTTGAAGATGTATTTTCCATCACAGGACGTGGTACTGTTGCTACAGGCCGTATTGAAAGAGGGCGTATTAAAGTTGGCGAAGCGATCGAAATCGTTGGTCTGCAGGAAACACCGCTGAATTCAGTAGTAACGGGTGTGGAAATGTTCCGCAAGTTGCTGGATGCAGGTGAGGCTGGAGATAATGCAGGATTGTTGTTACGTGGTATTGAAAAAACCCAGATCCGCAGGGGTATGGTGCTTTGCAAGCCAGGTTCTATTACACCGCATACTGATTTTAAAGGGGAAGTATATGTATTAAGCAAAGAAGAAGGCGGGCGTCATACTCCGTTTTTCAACAAATACCGTCCTCAGTTTTACTTCCGTACAACGGATGTTACCGGAGAAGTTGAACTGAATGCAGGAACTGAAATGGTAATGCCTGGTGACAATACCAATCTTACCGTTAAGCTGATTCAGCCGATTGCGATGGAAAAAGGTCTGAAATTTGCCATTCGCGAAGGTGGACGTACTGTTGGTGCAGGTCAGGTGACAGAGATTCTTAAATAAAGAACCTGCCTGGTTAAACCAATGGGTTTACTTAAGCTTTACAAATGATTTTCTATATTTGTAAAATATTTCTAAAAGCTGTCTGGCCCAGGGCCAGATAGCTTTTAGCTTTCTACGGGCATAGTTCAATGGTAGAATAGAGGTCTCCAAAACCTTTGATCTGGGTTCGAATCCTAGTGCCCGTGCTGAAAAAATTCAATTTAAATTATGAATAAGGTAACCACCTATTTTAGGGAATCTTATAGGGAAATGCTTGAAAAAGTGAGCTGGCCGAGCTGGTCGCAGCTGCAGCA
>JAYUXA010000250.1:0-2849 GCA_043753245.1 Chitinophagaceae bacterium | reverse complement strand
ATTTTTTTTATGGTAGGGATGGCAGCACTGATCCTGTTGTCGTCGGTGATTTCCAGCTTATCGTTCAGCGGCACATTAAAATCAACCCGGATAAGCGCTTTTTTGTTGTTAAAATGAAAAGAAGAAAAATCAGGCATAGTAAACGTTTATAGAGTGTGGTACAAAAAAAAGACGCTAAGTCCAGCTTTTCTGCTTGTTAACTTAGCGTCTTTGTGTTAAATTTCTCAACCCTAAAGGTTTTTATTTCTTATTGATCAGGCTTGCAAAGTAGTTCACGGTGCGCACCAGCTGGCTTACATAGCTCATTTCATTGTCGTACCAGCTAACGGTTTTCACAAGTTGATTGTCGCCAACGGTAAGCACTTTTGTCTGGGTAGCGTCAAACATGGAACCGAAACGGCTTCCGATAATGTCGCTGCTTACAATTTCGTCTTCAGTATATCCGAAGCTCTCGTTGCTCGCTTTTTTCATCGCTGCGTTGATCTCTTCCACGGTTACTTTTTTACCGAGCACAGTGGTGAGCTCCGTAAGGGAACCGGTAAGTGTCGGCACGCGCTGGGCATTTCCATCGAGCTTACCTTTCAGCGAAGGGATCACCAGACCGATCGCTTTTGCAGCTCCGGTAGTATTGGGAACGATATTCTGCGCTGCTGCTCTTGCCCTCCGGAGATCTCCCTTGGGGTGCGGGGCATCCTGGGTGTTCTGATCGTTCGTGTAGGCATGAACGGTAGTCATGAGTCCGGCCTGGATAACATAATTGTCTTCCAGCACCTTTGCCATCGGTGCGAGACAGTTGGTAGTACAGGAAGCGCAACTGATTATCGTTTCAGAGCCGTCCAGGATAGCGTGATTTACATTGAATACGATGGTTTTCAGGTCACCGGTTGCAGGAGCAGAGATCACTACGCGTTTGGCCCCTGCGGTAAGGTGAGCGGCCGCTTTATCACGGTCGGCAAAAAATCCGGTGCATTCGAGCACTACGTCCACATCCTGGTCTTTCCATGGAATTTCGGCCGGATTTTTCTGGGCGTATATTTTTATTTCTTCTTTGTCGACGATGATAGAATTTTCGGTAGCGGTCACTTCCACATCAAAACGACCGTGAGCGGTGTCGTATTTCAGCAGGTGAGCGAGAACCTTGGGACTGGTCAGATCATTGATTGCCACTACGTCTATGCCTTCCATCTGATAGATCTGGCGATAAACAAGCCTGCCGATACGTCCGAAGCCATTAATAGCCACTTTAACTGTGCTCATAGTAGAAAATTTGAGTTTTATTTTGTTTGAGGATGCGAAATTACGATTTAAGTAAACAAAGTTTTGGAATAAAATCTGCCACCCGCTATCTTTGCCGTCCGAAAACACAAAGCCGCGTTGGTCAATCGGTTAAGACGCATCCCTTTCACGGATGAATGAGGGGTTCGATTCCCCTACGCGGTACAACTTCCTAAATCGAACACAAGTGCTTGGGCCATCTTTCAAAAGATGGCCTTTTTTATTGATTGTGCTGTAGTTACGTATAAAGCTTATCTGTTCCTGGGGTGTTCGATGCAAAACAGAATATTTCTTAACCCAACTACAGTTCTTCCTACTAATACTTGATTATTAATGTAATAAAGTGTTCGATTCCCCTACAGCACCAGAAGGGGAATCGAACACCTCATCTACTATTGAGTTAGTTTTAGTTTGTGTTGATTCGTTGCTTTTCTCCGAAGCATTTTCTTTGATTATTTCTACGATTAAGTGTGAAATTAATTCCAGGAGAGAGCTCTCTACAGGATCAGAAATGATATCCGCAGTAGTGGCCAAATTTGATTTTGTAATCATTGTTTGCTATGCTTTAATCAATTTAGGATTAGTTATAGCCAAAAAGATATTTGAAAATAAAAACATAGCAACCGACTATTTCAGACAGATAGTGTCTTTTTTAGACATTTAAAATGCCTTCTGCTTTTTGATTGACTTCTTCAATGATTGCTTCAACGAAGCGGTCAGAAAGCTGATCTAAATCTTCAGCAGTAAGCATCTTTTTATAGACGTTTTCTACCCATGTATTTCCCCGATCGGGTCCGATAATGTATTTGTGTTTATCCAGATGTATTTCCAATCTTTGCCAAGCATTAAAAGCCATAACACCACCTTGTATAAACGTTTCCAGGGTATATTCAAATCCCAACATCCAGACGGTATCATTATTTAAAAACTTTGCTTCCAAATCATACTCGATCATTCTTCCTTTAAATGTTTGTTGGTTATACCGGTCCTCTATCACCACTTTTTTAAACATTGGCTTAATATCTGCCAGTTTTTTATCAATTAATGCTATTAGAGGTCGTTGAACTTCAGTAAATATTCTTTTTAATGATATTATTGTCTTTTTCCTGATCGGCCGGATCCAAGTTGATTTTCTTTACAATTTCTTTTATTCGATCAATCTTTGTTTCATAAGGTTTTTGTGAAACAACAATTTGCCTTTCCATTTCCTGTTTTAATAATTTCTCATTAGGCAATTGATCTTTCCACTCCTTCGGAATAGCATGTTTATATTCAGCAACTCCCATAGGTTTATTCTTAGTTTTCAATGAATATTCGACAATAACCTGATCGGCTGTTTTGCAAAGCAGTAGGCCGATTGTTGGATTATCTTCTGGCAGTTTAATTTGCTCATCAATAACTGTAATGTAAAACTCCAGCTTGCCAGCATGTTCAGGTTGGAATTCTATAACCTTTAACTCTATTACAAAATAGCAGTGTAGGCGAGTGTGGTAGAAAAGGAGGTCAAGGTAAAAATCTTTTTCGCCAACCTTAACGCGATATTTTTGACCGCAAAATGAAAACCCAACTCCTAA
>JAYUXA010000249.1:0-12856 GCA_043753245.1 Chitinophagaceae bacterium | reverse complement strand
AATATTTTGCTTTTTTTACCTGATTCCGTAGTAAAACTTCTTGTCCACGCAACCGGCATCACTGATTTATCCAGATTGACGGGAGAAAAGGGTTTCATGCCTTTCGTCGACTGACCATAAACCAGCACTTCTGCATCGGCAGGTAATTTTCTAACAGTGTACACATCCGTGGCACACCATATATCTTTTACTCCGTTAAGTATGGGATGTTTTGCATTCTGCTGCACGCCATCGATTAATCCCCGAGTGCCTTCATCACCGTGTTCACCATGATGATCCACCCATGTTTCACCCAATACTTTTTTTCCGAAACCTTCTTCCCAATCTTTTACCTTGCTTTGAAAATCATATTTTGCATAGGCATTGCCGGTATCTTTTTTATAATTGAACCCATGAGTCGATGTTCTTAATGCGATCAGAGGCTTTCCCGACTGAAGATATTGATCGATATGCTTCATCTGCTCATCTGGTAATTCTCTGAAACGGATAAACATAAACATCAGGTCTGCTGAATCCAATTGATCCAGCCCAGGAATATTATTCAGGTACATGGCATCGATCATACCCGTTTTGGGATCTATAGGAAATAATACTGTACAGGTAAATCCGTGTTTTTTAGCAAGTATCTGTGCCAGCATTGGCAACGCTTCTTCAGAACGGTACTCTTCATCCCCGCTCACAAACACAATATGTTTACCCACACCAGGGCCATCAGTTCCGCTGTACCGCACCCACTGTTTGTTCTGGGAATATGACATAGAAGCAAATAATATGAAAAGTAAACAAAAAAATATATGCATATAAAAATATTACACGCCGATTAAAAATTAAAAAATAGACGCGCTATTCTGGTATCACATTAATGGTAAGGTACACCACATCTTTTAGTATGGTTCCATCTTTACCCTTCACTTCGAGCCGTATGCGCATAGTATGTACAGGTTGCATATTTGGAATTTTCAACACCAACGAATTTTCATCATCACTTCTAATGATATTCTTTACTGTTACTGCATCTTCCCCTTCCTGACCTGGGTTTTTTAGAGAATAATGGGCCGATCCGTACCGGCTGGTTCTATTATAATTCCAATTACTTACCTGGAAGTTTTTAAGATTAATTGACCGTTCATCATCAAGCATGAAATTAAAAGTTAATTTGATACCTCCTTTCACTACTTCCGCATCTTTTAGCAGATGACCCTCTCCACCTATATAACGGACTCTTGAAAGTGCTCCATACTTCAGCGATACACCATCATCCCACCCCGTTAAACCGGTAACATATATCTGCTGATCAACAGGATTTACCGCTGCGCGCTGTATGCCCGCCTCAAACTGAAAAGGCATGGCTACCATGGCGCCCTGTACAATACCTTTAACCTCATGCGGTAAAAAATAATACATCCATCCTGTTCCATAGCTGGTATGGATAAACTGGTTCCCAAGCGGACCCCAGGTTTTCGGACTCCATACACCTCCACCTGGAGAATTGTCAAATTCCTGAGGAATCCATAATGCAGGGGCCTCAAATGTATCCGGCACAGGTATAATAGCAGGACTGATCACACCATTAACTATATCTTTTTTTTCAATCTTCATTCCATCAGGTGACCATCCACCATCAACTAAATTTTGGACATAGCCATAGAACTTATCCTTTTTAATAAAATTTATTTTATTACCAGGTGTCCAATTGCCCTGGTTGTCACTTACAAATATGCGATCATCAGGTGTTACGGTAATGCCATTGTTCACACGAAATCCAGTAGCAATACTTTCCCATTGTTTACCATCTGCGGAAACACGAATTACATTTCCCGGATCACGATTGTTGGTATACTGTCCTGGCTTTACATAATATAAATTTCCCTTGCTATCTGTTTCCAGCCCAAAATTAAACGCATGGAAAAATGCAGACACATCGTGATCGGAATGAAAATTCTCATAATAATCTGTTTCGCCATCGTTATTAAGGTCATTTAAAATGGTAATACCATTTCTGGATGTTACATAAATTCTATCCCTGATGACCTTCATCCCCATTGGTTCGAATAACCCTGTAGCGATGCGCTGCCAGGTTATATTTTTTAATGCACTGTCTACCCCTGTCGCCATCCAAACATCTCCAAGGTATGTAGTGATCAGCAATTGACCTGATTGTGTAAATGCCACACTGGTTGGCCTTATCCATGCGTTGTATGCATTATTAAAAGGCAGGCTGATATGATCCACTGCATAAGGATAATCCTTCGGCAACTTCACCAATTTACCAGAGGCCATTTTATCTTCATCCTCAAAATATTTCGGATCGGAATGAGGCATTGAGGCATCCAATTCACCTTTCACAACAGGTTTACTACTCCAGGATGCAGGCCCGCCCCTGATCATGCCAGATATATCGGGAATTTTATCAATGGAGAAGGCTTTTGCATATTTCGAAAATTCATTTAATTCCTGTTGATTTTTTCCAGTAGTACGCAACACACTAACTGAGATAACTTTTTTTGATTCAGGAACAGTCATCAATATTCTTCCTTCTTTATCAACGGCTAATCTGAATCCTTTCTCTTTGCTGATAATGGATGCCGCTATAAATTTTCCTTTTGTTTTACCTGATGTAACTAAAAGTGAACTAACATTACCTTTTGCTGACAGATCATCCACTCCGTCCGTTACGTTATTAAATATTACATTGGTGTCTTTCAGACGACCGATATATATTGACTGTGCTTCTCCCGGTTCAATATTCATTGAATGAACAAGCGATATATTATTATTTTGTTTTTTTGCCTGTGGATATTCAAATATTTTTCTTCCAGCAATGGAGTAGGATAAAACCACTTTTTTTTCATTTTTATAATGTCCATGGTATTGCAGAAAATCAGCAGACAAAGGTGTGCGAACTCCTGCTACTTTAGTTAATGAATCCAGTTTTCCATTGTATGTCCACTGCCATACGTCAAGACCCGGTAATTCTTTTCCTTCAATAAAAGGTTCACCCTCTCCACGGTATTGATTATACTTGGTATCAGAATAATTCAGCTTGCCCTTCCATGCAGCTACAGTGCCCATCCTTAAAAGATTATAACTAAGCATCACATTATTATCGAGTTTGATACTCAGAATAGCAGTGCCCTTATCTTTCAATTGAGAATGGATCGCATTTCCATAATTACTTTCATGATGCATGAACCATTCCTGTCCATATTTCAGCGATCCTTTGAGAGCCTGCTTTTTTGTTTCCGCCAGCTGTTGTTCAATAGTTCTCTGCGATTTCGGTAAAGTGGCGAGATATTTATCGGTTACTTTAAAATATCGCCGGGAGTTCGACTTCTTCATAAATTCCTCCCGGATATACTGAATTACATAATATCGTTCCGCAGGATCTATCCATGTTTGAGCTGCCATCATTCCCGCACCAAAGGTGATCGTCTTCCACATGTCATAGGGCTTATTACCGAATCTTAGTCCATCCTTGTTGAATGAACGTGCTTGTGGAAGGGATGCGGTTCCGTCTTTTCCATGGCACGCAACACAAGCACTGTTAAATATTTCTTTTCCACGCTTAAGCGTTTCGCTATTAAGACTTCTTATCACTTTTGCGTGGTCAATATCGGGCGGAAGATAAGTGATGCCCTGAAAGAACAGGGCAATAACTACCAAAACTACCAACAGACCAAATGTCTTATTATATACAGATCTTTTGAACATCATCATATCCGTTTTAGATTACAACCAGGTCATTCTGTTCTAGGTTGGTGTTGTTATTGATTTCGCTCGTTAATGTAGGAAAAGTATTTATGCTTAACGGGATCATTATTTTAAACCTGTATTTATGTGCCATCATCAAGCAAAGCTTCTCCGAGTATGATTGAAAAGATCTAAAAAATGAAAGGTGCACTCTATATACACCTTTCATACAACCATGAAAACATTTCAGAATTACCAGCCAGGATTCTGTTCAAGATTTGGGTTTTTTTCAATTTCCCTTTGCGGAATGGGCATGAAATACATCTTCTCCTGGAAAACTATGGGTTCAGGATCAACGGGTCTTTCTTCGTAAGCAGTCAGAGGCGTTTCGTCATTTTCTTGCTGAATAAACATGCCGTTGTATCGTTTTCCGTTTAGAACTTCAGTTGCAACTTTCCACCGCCTTAGATCCCAGTAACGCTTATTTTCAAAGCTTAACTCAATATACCTTTCGTTATGAATTTTCTCACGCATTTGTTCTTTTGTGAGCCCAGCAGGAAGTTGATGAGGAATTAAACCAGCCCTCAGGCGAATTTGTTCTACTGCATTATATACGGATGCATCGGGGCCAGAAAATTCGTTTTGTGCTTCCGCGTAATTCAACAACACTTCTGCATATCGCAGCTCCTGCCAGTTCTGTTCACTTCCCGACCAGCCAGCAAACCTGCTGTTTTCTTCGTTTACACCTTTGCGAAGCAAGTATCCTGTAACAGTACTATATGGATTTCCAACTCCCGTCTCTTCCCTTCCCTCATACATCCATACTGGCTTTGTTCCGCTGATTCCCCCCCCATGCACTCCAAATTCGTCACCATTGGTGATAACGATTTGCTTAAACCGTGGATCGCGATTTTCATAAGGGTTATTAGGATCATATCCTGAGGAAGGATCAGAAATTGCTTTCCCGTTCGACATTTCGAACGCATCTACAAACTCCTGCAAAGGGCTGCGGGCAACAGCCCAGCCATTGGACCTATCGTCTGGCTGAGCATCAGAATCATAACTATGTTCTCTAAAACCGTAGCGAAATTGTACACTAAAAACTTCCTCAGAGTTGTTCTTATCAAGCATTATTCGGCGAAAGCTTGGGTGTAGTGAATAAGCACCACTCTCTATTACCTGACGATTCACTTCCGCAGCATACGCCCAGCGGCTATTGTCCCCTGACTCATTGTACAATGGACTTGCGTTATATAGAAGCACCCTTCCTAAAAACGCCTTTACTGAATTTTTGTTCCAACGGCTTACATCCTCGTCAATACTTTTATAAGATTCGGGTAGGAGATTTGCCGCTTCTTCAAGTTCCCTGATGATAAAGCCTAATGTGGAGTCTAATGTTTGCCTTGAAACAAGCAAACTGTCTTGGAGAGACTGAGCAGAAATAATTAAAGGTACACCCCCGTAACGCTTTGCGAGGTCGAAATATAATTTAGCGCGCAAAACTTTAACCTGACCCTTAAGTGTAGATTTTTCGTCTTCCAGAAAGGTTGTCTTATCTATCGCATCCAAAAACATATTGGTTTTTCGAATAGCGGCATAAGGCCAATATTCCATAGGATTTACGGCAGCGTTCCATTGACCATATAACACATTACTTTCTCCCCAATCCCAAAAACTTCTGGACTCATCTGCGATGTTATCATAAAGGCCAGTCGGATCAACAGGTCCCCAATAATAAGGAACATCTAGATACATATTATTAACAAATAAATTTGTTAAGTCAATGTTTTCAAACACGTCTCCTTCCGGAATAGTATCCTGAGCTTCCTTTTCCAGGAAATTTTTTTGACATGCAAATAGCCCACAAACGATGAAAATGTATAAGATATATGCTCTATTTTTCATAATGTTATCTTGACAGAATTTATAATGTGAGATTAAGACCAAGATTTAAAGTTCGCTGCTGAGGGTAGTAATTGCCCGCTGTTGCCTGAGCCTCTGGATCAAACATTAGATCCTTGTCTATTACAAATAAATTGGAACCCGCAACATAAACTCTTAATTTTTGTATTCCTACCCCGTTCAATATCCTATTTGAAAATGTATAACCTAAATCCAGAGACCTTAGTCGGAGATATCTTGCATCGCGCAAATACATGTTAGAATCATACGTATTTTCCTCAGCACCGAACAATGGTCTTGGATATTTTGCATCGGGATTTTCAGGCGTCCAGTAGTCGAGCAATTCCTTGAAGTTATTCTCCCCACTGTTTACAAAAAATTCCCTTGCTGAGTGGTATAGCATAATCTTAACCCTTGCTGCACCCTGGAAAAGGACTGCGAAATCGAAATTCTTATAATTTCCACCCAGTGTAAGTCCACCCGTTAACTTCGGAATATCATTATCGTAGGACAAAATGGTTCTATCATACTGATTCACGATACCGTCAGGCGTACCAGCGGGCCCACCTACGTCGGCATATTTTATATCCCCCGGTTTTTGGAAACCGTTAAATTGCACTGGCGACTTGTCAATTTCCTCATCGGTTTGGAAGAAACCTAGGGACTTGTACCCAGTGATAAAATCAAGTGGGCGGCCGGTTTGTACCTGGTAATCGGCTCTGCCTGCTGGTTCATCTATATTAATTACGTTGTTATTGGCAAATGCAGCATTTAATCTCACATAAAATCTGAAATCGCCGATATTGTTGTTGTGGGTGATCGATGCTTCGAGTCCTTTGTTGTCAACAACGGCGAAATTTTCTGCTGGTAATTCTGCACCGAAAGTTTCGGGTGTAGATCTACTGCGCGTGATCAATATGTCTGATGTACGCTTCTTAAATGCATCGAGGGTGAATTGAAGTTTGCCACCCCACAGCGATCCATCTAAACCAATATTGGTAATAGCGGCAGTCTCCCATGTAATAAACGGGTTTGGGAACACCCCCGGGAGTATTGTAGACAGAGGATTATTGCCGCCGATCCATGTACCGGACAAATTGTACGCTTGCAGATATTGGAATGTTGGCACTCTGCCAGAGTACACATTGCGGTCATTACCTACTTTTCCATATGAGGCCCTTATTTTTAGATTGTTGATGAAAGATAGAGCCGTGCTATTCTTCATAAAACTTTCCTCGCTAATTCGCCAGCCAGCCGATAGTGCAGGAAAGAAACCATACTTTTTAGTAGTTGGAAAAGCAACTGAACCATCAACCCGAAAAGAAGCTTCGACGAAATACTTCTGGTTATAGGCGTAATTAGCTCGCATAACATAACTTCTTCTTGCATCTTCAAATGAACTACCCCCTACTTCCTGTTGTTGCTGTCCACCGAAATCTAGTTCATCAAGTCCGTTTGCCGGAAAGAAGTTGCGAACACCATTGAAGTCATTACCGGTAGCCTGAAATTGCTCCCACAAGGCCAATGCAGATACTTCGTGCTTATAAAACGTGCGGTTAAAATTAAGGCTTACATTATATTGAAGTGAATTATATTCGCTGAATCCGCGCTCCAGCCTGGGCTTGTTGTCAGGCCCAGCACAACAGTAAACCTTATCGCCTGCAAAGCTTCCACGATATGTTACAATTGGAACCCTGTAATTTTTTGAATTAGTGTATTCTTTTCCGAATGATCCTCTACCAGATAATGACAAGCCGTTCAAAAAAGGCAAATCCTGCTTTAATGTCAATGTAGTTTGCAACACATTTACACGGTCTTTACCATATCCCGATTTTGCATATTCACTCGGAAAGCTTGCCTGATAATTAAGACTGCCATCGGGATTATAAAGATTTTTATCTGGAGATGATGCAATTACTTCTCCGAAAATTTGCTCAGCTGTGTATCCGCTATTGTTAAACGCTCTTGAGCTTACATCGAAATCGCCGGAAATAGTAAGATTCTTGTTTATCCTCGCATCCACATTTGAACGAAGCGAATAGGCGCGGTAATTAATAGCCTCGAACATTCCTTCCTGGCGTGTCAATCCACCGGAGAAGAAATATTTGACAGCATCAGAGCCACCGCTTATATTAATGTTTTGCTGTGTCTGCATACTTTTATTTCTGATGGTGAGAGGGTAATAGTTAGTTCCTGCTTCGCCAGTCCTGTATGCTTCCAGCTCCTCCTGATTGAATCTAAGCGGTTGTCCCTCATTTTTCAACGCCTCATTAAAGGTGGTTGCATATTCGAAAGCATTCATCAAGCTGGGGTATACCGTTGGTTGTTGATTGCCAACAAAACCATTATAGTTAAATGTAGGCTTTCCGGTCTGACCTCTTTTGGTGGTAATTAGTATAACCCCATTCGAGGCACGAGAGCCATATACTGCGGTGGCTGATGCATCTTTTAGAATTGAAATGCTGGCGACCTGGTTTGGGTCAAGCTGATCTAATGCGTTGTCTCTTACAATTCCGTCTACAACAATTAGGGCAGAGTTTGCAAAATCTCCCCCAAGGGTGCTGGAGCCGCGTATGCTAAGGAAGGAACCTGCTCCTGGTTTTCCACTGGTTTGTATTGCAATTAAGCCCGGCAAACGTCCAGCCAGCGAATTGGTTATGTTTGTTGATGGTGCCTCTAACAGCTCCTTACCAGATATTGCTGCTATAGAACCGGTCACGGATGTCTTTTTTTGAGTACCGTATCCGACTACCACAACTTGGTCCATCGACTTTTTCGTTTCTTCTACCAGGTCAATGTCCAGAGAAGATCTTCCACTTACTGCAATTTCCTGGCTAACAAAACCTACCGATGAAAAAACCAATGTATCGTTCACGCCCGGAACGCTGATCCGATAACTACCGTTACTGCCCGTAGTAGTGCCGGTGTTGCTCCCTTTTATCAATACATTTACTCCTTCTATAGGTTCGTTTCTTGTGGAGGCCTTTACCGTACCACTCACTGTGTTTGTTACCTGGGAAAATGTAACGTTTGGAATGTAGAATAATAACAAAAGAATAAATAATGGCCATGCAAAATGAAGCCGGCAAGACGTCAGATTTTTACGCATAAGTGTAAGTTTTCAGATGAAAAAATATGTAAATTGAAAGTAAATATATATCTTTATAATATAATTAAATAAAGTTAAATATTTTTTTTTAAAATGTTTTGTAACTCATCAGGCCAGATTGATTAGTGGGTAATTATTGTATTTTCTATTGGTATAAGAGCATTTCCTGCGAATAATTAATTTGTAAAAATTACACATTAACGATACCTGGGTAATAGATGACTAATCGAACAATGTGATTTATTTGATAATGTGGGTTACTTTATATTATCATCTCAATATCCGACAAATGCAGTCATAATATATTTTATAAAAAATTTGAGGTTGATTATTTTGAATAAAAAGGGTTAGTGCCGTCATAGGGATTACTTCAGCTCTTGTCGTTTTAAAACACATGAGAATAAGAAGTAGATTATAGATAACCCAACCTAACAGTTTTAAACCTGGTTGAACTTGAACCTATCAACTTTTATTATCATAATGAACGGTTTGCATGATTCCCATCATTTAAGTCCTGATTTTATCTCTTTAGCCTGTTGCAATGATAAGGTGCAAAGGCTGCCAGGTAGAAATAGGCCAATATTATACTACAATTTAAAAAGCTTATACCATGCCAGAATGTCCATGAGACTTATTTTAGCACAGAGCCTAAAACGTATAATGAATCACCTAATTAAAGTCACCAGTATGTTGCTTGACAATCTAAAGTATCCCTTGTCTAATAATTTCATCCAATTGATCGGCAGGTTGCGTGTGAACTTCTTTCAGGTTCTGAGTCCTATTTGCTTCGTAGTAACCTTACTACCATTTGCGGTCCACGGTCAGGCTAGTATCAATCCCACTAAAGGGAATCACATTGTTTTCGTGGGCAACACCTTTGCAGAGAGGATCCAATATTTTAATTATTTCGAGCCACTTCTATACAAAAGCTTTCCTGAAAGTGAGCTTACTGTCAGGAACATGGGGTGGAGCGCAGATGAGGTGGATTTGCAACCAAGGCCATATAATTTCGGGTCAACGGATGAATACCTCAGAAAGGAGAAAGCAGATATCATCTTTGCGTGCTTCGGAATGAATGAGTCGTTTAAAGGTGGTGACAGTGCATCTGCTTTCAAAGAAAAACTGATTAGGTATGTGTCGCACTTGACGCAAACTAAATACAATGGACGGACCTCCCCCCTGGTCATCCTTGTTTCCCCTATAGCACACGAAAACTTAGGCGGGCACCTACCGGATCCTCAGCAGCACAACGAAAATCTTCGGTTGTACACTTCAATCATGCAAGATGTAGCCAGCGCACAGCGACTTTTGTTCATCGATCTGTTCTCGCCTACCCTGCAACTAATGAAAAGTGAGCATCCACTTACCCTCAACGGCATTCATCTTAATGATAAAGGATACAGAGCTATATCGCAAATTATGGCGAATTCACTTTCGTTGCCGGTTCAGGAATGGAAAGATGCAGACGATTTCACAACCTTGAAAAAGGTCATAGATAGTAAAAACCAGCATTTCTTTTACAAATTTAGGGCGGTAAACAGCGAATACATCCGCGGAAGCAGGAAAGAACCTTGGGTACAGCCACAGGACGGTCCAATTTCGTATCCTTCCGAGTTTAGGAAATTGGATAAAATGATCAGGGCTCTTGATTCGTTGGTTTGGTCAGCCTGTCTGCCTAATCATATGGATGATCGTGCATTGCAGCGTGTGATAAATGATGGCAGTGCTCCTCCCATAAACCAAGGCAAGCCTTCTGTGGATGCTCCTCTCGCAGAGCAATTTATTATGAAGAAAGGCTTCAAGATAGAGCTATTCGCCTCCGAAAAAGATTTTCCAATTGAAAAACCGGTAAAAATAACCTTCGATCCGAAGGGTAGGTTATGGGTTTCCACACTTCCTTCATATCCGCAATACTTGCCTGGAAATCCTCCAAATGATAAGATCATCATTCTTGAAGACACCAACCGGGATGGAAAGGCAGACAAACACATTGTTTTCGCTGATAGCCTTTACATGCCGCTAGGATTTGAGTTGGGACATGGAGGAGCTTTCGTAACCGAAGCTCCTGACCTGCTATTTCTGAAGGACTCGGATGGTGATGGTAAAGCCGATAGCAGAGAACGATTGCTGCATGGTTTTGGAACTGAAGATTCACACCATTCTATTAGTGCACACGCATGGGGTCCTGATGGCGGTTTGTATATGCATACTGGAACCTTTCTGCACACCCAGGTCGAAACGCCATATGGGCCAGTAAGATCAGCTTACGGAGAAACATGGCGGTATGAACCGAAAACTATGAAGCTAGAAGCATACATATCATACCCTTATGCAAATCCCTGGGGAAACGCTTTTATGCGGGACGGCACTCACCTAATAGGAGATGTTTCAAGCGGCATGAATTATTTTGCTCCACCACTTACAGTAGCTATCGATTATCCCTTCAAGCATCAGGAGATGAAGGATTTCCTAACAAGCAAAGTGCGACCAAAGACATGCGGTATGGAAATTATTTCAAGTAGGCATTTTCCTGACAGTATGCAGGGTGACATACTTTTCAACACTTTCTTAGGTTTTCAAGGTGTCCGGCAGCACAATATATATGAGAAGGGAAGTGGCATAATCGCAACAGAAACAGAACCGTTGATGCGATCGAGTGACGCGCGTTTCAGACCAGTAGACCTGCAGTTTGGTCCTGATGGAGCATTGTATGTAGTAGATTGGTACAACCCTGTAATCAATCACGGAGAACGAGCTTTACGGGATCCGAAGCGTGATAAAACACATGGACGTATATGGAGGATTACCTGCACTTCAAAGAAGTTGCTGGAGCCTGTGGATATGACGGGCTTAACTATTCCCGACTTGCTGAACTGTCTGAAAGCATATGAAGACAGAACGCGATACAGGGCGAGGATACAGCTTTCCATGTTTGAAGAAGCTGAGGTTATAAAATCGGTTGAACATTGGAAAAAACAGCTCGATACGCGGAATCAGAATTACGAATACTACAAGCTTGAAGCCCTATGGATTCATCAGCAATTCAATCAGCCAGACACGCTACTTTTAACTGAACTGCTTCATTCGCGTGACCATCATATAAGAGCAGCGGCTACCAAGGTAATTGTAAATTGGAAAGAACATATGACGGATGCGCAGCAAACGCTGAAAGGCATGTCGAAGGATTCCTCTCAACGTGTAAGGCTTGAAGCAATCGCCGGACTAAGTCACTTCAGAAATGAAACTTCAGTGCGCGCTTTATTAGAGGCCGCCATGCTTCCAACAGACGACTACATTGCCTATGCTTTGAAAGAAGCTTTTAAACACCTGAAGCCTGTATGGATTGAGATGTTCAAAAATGACAATCAATTCCTCGCTACTGAGCCCTACAAGGCCAGACTGCTCCTGCATCCATTGTCGTCTGAAGAAATGCTTAAATTACCAGGCTACTTCCTACACGACCCTGAAGCAGGCAAGTATATTAGAAGACCCCTGTCGGATCACGAATATAGAAAGCTGGCCAACGTTATAGCTGTATCCAACTTTAGGAAAAAGATGAGCATTCATCATCAACTGTCCGCGAAGAAAACGCACATTTTAAAGGAAAGTGGGGTTATGAAAACCATTCACATAGGAACGGTTTTCGGTAAAATGGCATTTGATAAAGCCTCTGTTACCGCAAAAAAGGGAAGTGTGATTTCTATTGTTTTCAGCAATACCGATGAGATGCCGCACAATCTTGTGGTGATAAAACCGGGCAGCACGGAAAGGGTAGGCAAGGCGGCCGACGCGATGGCCAGTGACAACGATGGCTATGCAAAGAACTTTGTACCGGATGTTCCTGAGATTATTGCCGCGACACCACTTTTAAACCGTAATAAAACCTTTAGGTTGAAATTCAGGCTACCTTCTGTAAAGGGAGACTACCCCTTTTTGTGTACTTTCCCTGGACACTGGAGAATTATGAAAGGCGTGCTGAGGGTAACTGATTGAGTAAATTGTTCTATATTTGCTTTTGCAGTAAGTTCAATAGACTCATTATTCCCAATGTATGAGTTATGAGTTATCGAATATCTTTCTAATTATAGTATTCTTTTAGCCAAAGGCTTCCTACAGATTTTACAGCCATATATTTATTTACGGTAAAACGATTAT
>JAYUXA010000248.1:0-2856 GCA_043753245.1 Chitinophagaceae bacterium | reverse complement strand
TTATCGAGCACCCAGAACAGTTCGCCATTTACGGGTTGAATTAACTGAGCCGGAAACATCTCAAAATCCCGTTCTTCCTCCAGAATCTGATGCACCGCCTGCGCCTTTCCTTTTCCGTATACCAGGAAAATAACATTGCGTGCATTATTGATTAATGGTGCCGTAAAAGTGATCCGGTACTGATTTACTTCTTTTACAAATATTTCTTTGATAAGAGCATCCTTTTCGTGCAAAACGCTGGTATGCGGGAATAAAGAAGCCGTATGTGCATTATCGCCCAATCCTAAAAGTATAATATCAAACTGCACGCTCTTTTCTTCAAAATGCGCCACCATTCTTTTTTCATAATCGAATGCTGATTCGGCTGGTGGCAGTGCTGTATTAATATAAAAAATATGATCGTCTTTTATATGCAGTGGATCAAACAAAGCTTTTTTTGCCATCAGCCCATTACTCTGTGGATCATCAAAGGGAACATACCGTTCATCGCCAAAGAAAAAATACATGACCGACCAGTTGATCTTATCGCAGTAGCCAGCCTGCAGCAACTCATACAATGCCTTAGGGGAACTGCCACCTGACAAGGACACATTGCATATTTTTCTTTCTTTGATTGCTGCTGCGGACAATTCTATAAACAATTCTGCCATTGCGCGGACCACTTCCAGTGGTGAAGGATAAACCAGGGTCTTCATGTTTTATTTTTTTCCATTTAACGGGAGGGAGAACCAGTGGAATCCATCTACTGCAATCAATGCTTCGGCAGCTTCAGGACCCCACGAATCGGCGGAATAATTGGGGAAATTCACGCTGGGTTTATTTGTCCACGAATTGATAACCGGCATCAGGACTTCCCACGCGGCTTCTACCTGATCTGCACGCATGAACAAGGTCTGATCTCCCTGCATAATATCCAGCAGCAGTGTTTCGTATGCTTCGGGGGTATAACTGCTGGAGTAGGTAGATTTATAATCGAATACCATATCGATCGTGTTCAATAGCATGTCAAGACCCGGTCTTTTGCCTTGCATCTGCAGACGGATGCTCATTTCCGGCTGAATGCTGATCACTAACCGGTTCTGATGAGAAGTTTCCTGGGCTTCCGGTGGAAAAACAGAATGTGGAAGATCCCTGAATTGAATGGTGATCAGTGAGGAAGAACGGTGCAATCTTTTTCCTGTTCTGATATAAAAAGGCACTCCTTGCCAACGCCAGTTGTCCACATAACATTTAAGAGCTGCGAATGTTTCTGTTTTAGAATCCGGATCCACCCCTTTTTCCTTTCTGTACCCCAGCACTTCTTTTCCTTCCATCCAACCCTCTCCATATTGTCCGCGTACGGCGTTGTTGCGGACTGATTCGGGTGTAAAGTTCCTCATGGCATGCAATACATCTGTTTTTCTGCTGCGCACTTCTTCGGCATTAAAACTGACAGGGGGCTCCATGGCGATCAGACAAAGCAATTGAAGGATATGATTCTGAACCATATCCCGCAACGCTCCTGCGGTTTCATAATATTCTCCACGGCTTTCCATCCCCAGTTGTTCGGTGACGGAGATCTGTACATGCTCAATATAATTGCGGTTCCATATCGGTTCCAGTATGGTATTGGCAAACCGGAATGCAAGAATGTTCTGCACTGTTTCTTTTCCGAGGTAATGATCGATCCGGTAGATCTGTTCTTCCGAAAAGAACTCACTTAACAGCTTATTAAGGGATTTGGCCGACTCGAGGTCATGACCAAAAGGTTTTTCTATAACGATGCGGGTGTATTTGCGGTCTTCTCCAAGTTTCGTTCTGGCAACGTTTTCGGCAATAAACGGAAATAAAACGGGGGATACAGCAAGGTACTGGATCACATAAGGCTTATAACCCCACTCTTTTTCTTTTGCCGCAACGATACCGCAGATGGCCTCGTATGCAGCAGCTTCTTTTACATTGGCAGAATGGTAGCAGATATTAGCTGAAAATTCAGCCCATTTCTGAGGGTCAGCTTTTCCGGAACGGGAGAATTTATTAACGCTTTCCATCAGCTGCGAACGAAAATCTTCATTGGAAAGGGATGTTCTGCCGGTACCAACGATCGCATACTCATCAGCCATCCAGCCATCCAGATAAAGATTGAATAAAGCAGGTATCAGCTTTCTATGGCTAAGGTCACCGGTGGCGCCATAGATGATAAAAACAGTAGGTTGATGAGCAGTCTTTTTTGCCATATAACTCAGTTGATTTCAAATGCTTCGCTGTAATTTACTTAATTTCAGCATACGCAGATTTCTGCTCTGTGCATACAGGTCATTAAACCTGCTTTTCATTATATTATTCAAAAAAATACGATAACTATTTATTTATGTGGAAAGAAGAAAATAACAGCCTGTACAAAAAATTTCAATTTAAAAATTTTGACGAGGCATTTGCATTCATGACCAAAGTGGCTGCAAAAGCGGAGCAACTGAATCATCATCCGGAATGGAAAAATGTGTACAATGTGGTAGAGATCTGGCTTTCTACCCATGATGCAGGAGATGTCGTTACCAAACAAGATCATGAACTGGCACACCAGATCGATGGGTTGCTGAACTAGTTTTACTTCTTTACAGGAAGTAAGTCCCGGTAATCATCAATAATGCTATCTGCAATGGCAAGTTCGTCTTTTGTTTGTGTAGTGGCTATGGCTATTACTTTCATTCCTGCAGCTTTTCCGGACCTGATCCCCACAACAGAATCTTCAAACACCAGGCATTCCGCTGCAGTTATGTGGAGTTGTTCTGCTGTTCTTAAAAAAATTTCCGGATCCGGCTTTCCCTTTTTTATATGTGCAGAATTTACCACCGCTCTAAAGTATTTTCTGACCGG
>JAYUXA010000247.1:0-12951 GCA_043753245.1 Chitinophagaceae bacterium | reverse complement strand
ACCCTTCGTTTCTGCGGAGGGTAGCCCGGATGAGCGACTCCGGCGTTTGCTGGTAATGGATAGAATTCCTGAAAAAAAAACCTTTTAAGACTAATTTTTTCATGGGAGAAACAATCGTAGAGGCCATGAACGTGATTAAATGAGTATTTAAAAATTAAAGGTATCATTAGATTTTCTTAAAAACAAAGGCCTCCATGACTTACAAAACATACAAAAAATCGACAAAAAGCCTAAATATTAGAAACTATCTAACTAACAATCGTTAGTTTGCATAAGATGTTTGAAAAAAATCGAATTCAATGCATCCCTACTAAATGTTTTAATCTGGGTTTAATTTTTGACATCGTCATTTTTCAGGTCATTGCCCGGCACATACGATCAACTGGGCTTCATTCCTTATTTTTGCAACCATCATGAATAGCAAACACTTAGCGCTTGACCCCTCTATTTTCATTCAAAACCGTAAACGGTTTACTGAAAAAATGAAACCGGATAGCATAGCTATTTTTAACAGCAATGATGAAGTGCCTTCGAACGGCGATTCCTTTTACCGGTTCATTCAGAATACTGATCTGTACTGGCTCACGGGAATGATGCAGGAAGACACGATGGTAGTGCTCTACCCCAGGAATCCGGACCTAAAGTTTCGCGAAGTGCTGGTGATGGTTCGTCCTAATGAAGCAAAGGAAAAATGGGATGGAAAAAGGCTGCGTGCGGAGGAGGCAAAAAAAATATCGGGTATAGAAAGAGTGATCTGGCTGGACACCCTGGAGCCCTTACTCCAGGGATGGATGCATACTGCAGAAACGATTTATTTGAACTCCAACGAAAACGACCGCAAAGGTTCAGAAATTCAGACCCGCGACTATCGCTATGCAGGGCAAACAAAACAACGGTATCCGCTGCATCAATACGAACGGAGTGCCCGCATTCTTAAACAGCTCCGGGCTATAAAAACCAGGGAAGAACTTGTTGTTGTGCAGCAGGCTATAAACATTACTCAGGTAACCTTTGAGCGACTTCTAAAATTTATACACGCCGGTGTGATGGAGTATGAGATAGAGGCGGAAATAGTTCATTCCTTTCTTTCCCAGCGGGCCAGCGGGGAAGCGTATGGGAGTATCATTGCTTCAGGTGACAATGCCCGAACCCTTCATTATGTCGCCAATAATAATAGGTGTGCCGATGGCGATCTGATACTGATGGATTTCGGCGCCCAGTATGGGGGATACAATGCGGATCTGTCACGCACTGTGCCTGCTAATGGAAAATTTACAAAAAGACAGGCAGAGGTTTACAATGCATGTTTACATTTACACGACTATGCAAAAAGCCTTTTAAAACCTGGCATTACCATCCTGAACTATACCGATAAAGTGGGAGAAGAAGCATCGAAGACGTTTGTGGGCATCGGGTTACTAAATAAAAGCGATATTAAAAATGAAGATAAAGAGAACCGTGCCTACAGAAAATATCTGTATCACGGCATATCCCATCATCTGGGCCTGGATGTGCATGATCTTGGAACGAGGTCGGAACCTCTGCAGGCCGGCATGTTACTAACGGTGGAACCTGGTATTTATATTGAAGAAGAAAAAATGGGAGTACGCATCGAGAATAATGTATGGATAACTGAACATGGTAATAAAGATCTGATGGAGCAAATACCCATTACCATTCAGGACATTGAGCACCTGATGAAGAAAAAATAAACTATGAAGCAAATCCCTAACCTTTTTACCCTACTCAATCTTGTTGCTGGTTGTATTGCCATTGTACTTATTCTGCAAACGGGTGAGTCACTTGTTTCCGCTGATGGCGGGACATGGATAACGCAGCTTCCCGAAAAAATCTGGTGGGGTGCCATCTGTATTGGTATCGCTGCGATAATTGATTTCCTCGATGGATTTGTTGCCCGGCTTTTTAAAGCCGAGTCTGCAATGGGAAAACAACTCGACTCTCTTGCCGATATGATCAGCTTCGGAGTAGCACCTGGATTAATATTATATCAATTGCTGCGGTTAAGTTTTATGCAGCAGGAAAATGGTCTGGACGTTTCAGTATGGGCACTTGCACCAGCATTGATCTTTCCTTGCGCAGGCGCCTGGAGGCTGGCCAGATTTAATACAGAAACCAGCAGCAGCAAGGATTTTAAAGGAGTTCCCATACCCGCTGCAGGGCTGGTAGTCTGTTCTCTTCCCTTAATTTTGTTTTACAATAATTTTAATGCAGAAGTTTTATTATTAAACAAATGGGTGCTCTATGCTGTGATCCTTTTACTTAGTTTACTGATGGTTAGTGAGACGCGTTTTATGGCATTGAAATTTACGGATGCTTCCATAAAAAATAATCTTCCTGCAATAATATTATTGATCGCCTCGGTTTTAGCCGCCTTGTTATTTCAATGGCTGGCCATACCACTTGTTTTTATTATTTATATTATTCTTTCATTGACTTCAAAAAAACAATTTAAATGATCTATACTGTTCAGGTGAAAGTAATGCCACTGAAAGAATTATTAGACCCTCAGGGAAAAGCGGTGATGGGTGGCCTTCAAAGCCTCGGTATTTCTGCCATAACGGATGTCCGTGTCGGAAAAAGTATTCAGTTGCTGGTAGAAGCTGATTCAGAAGAAGCAGCAAAGAAACTGGCCGGAGAAGCTTCAAAAAAATTGCTGGCAAACGAAGTGATGGAATATTATGAAGTAATTATTTAAATGCTTTACCTGGTACCCACACCTATCGGCAACCTGCAGGATATTACTATCCGGGCAATAGAAGTGCTCAAAAATGCAGACCTGATTCTGGCGGAAGATACCCGCACCTCCTCGAGGTTAATGAATCATTATGCTATTCAAAAGCCACTAACTCCTTTTCACCAGCACAACGAGCATCAGGTAGTACAGCACCTGGTTAATCAGCTGGTAGATGGAAAAGTAATGGCATTGGTAACGGATGCAGGAACCCCTGGTATTTCTGATCCGGGTTTTTTACTGGTGCGCGAATGCATTCGTGCCGGAGTTAAAGTGGAATGTCTTCCTGGCGCTACTGCTTTTGTTCCTGCGCTGGTGAATAGCGGTCTGCCCGCAAGCAGATTTTGTTTCGAAGGATTTTTGCCTTTGAAAAAAGGCAGGCATACGATGCTTACTAAATTATCTACCGAAGAAAGGACTATCATCCTTTATGAATCACCGGTCAGGCTCATAAAAACCCTTACCGACCTGATCAACTATTTTGGAAAGAACAGACCATGCAGCGTGAGCCGTGAATTGTCTAAATTATTTGAAGAAACGTTCAGAGGTAACTTGTCCGAGGTGCTGATTCATTTCAGTTCTAAACCTGTGAAGGGTGAAATTGTGATTGTTTTAGGAGGAATTGAATAATTTCTGCCCTTTTTTATACGAAATTTGGACTGTTTATTGTTATTAGTATGCTTTAGTATCCTAAACACCACCTATATGTATACAGAAGGATTCGATGATCAACGGGAAGCAGACGACAAGCCTTCACGTACTTACGTTTCCGGGGCTTCTCCGGATCCTGCAAAAGTGCTTCGTGAAAACGAACGCTTAAAAAAGAGTCTGGAAAAAGAACAGTTTTTTAACCGTCTTCTGGATCAGGAATTAAAAGATCTGAAATCAGGAAATAGCAGGGAGTCCGATTACGGGGATTCTGACCTAAGGAAAAAGGGTTTCAATAAATCATCTTATGCCATCGGATTATTAGCACTAATGCTGGCTGGATTTATTGGTTATTATGTTTTCAATAATTTCTTCGGAGGATCTTCAACCGGAATAGCTGCCACTTCCGAAATGTTGGTTCAGCAGCCAGCACCAGTGGTAGCTGATAGCGTTGCGGAAGTCATTGCTGTAAAACCTTCCTCACCTGTTTCAAAATTAAAACAAACACCAGCGGTAACTGAAAAATCAGCTGCTGCTGTTGAGGTCGTTAAAAATAAAGTGGTTCCTGCTGAAAAAATGGAACCCGTTGTTCCCGAAGCATCAACACCTGTGGAAGAGACTACTGAAGCAACAGTTTCTGCACCCACTGCGGCTCCTCCGGTTTCTGTTACCCCCTCTTCGGCCTCTTCAAAATCTGTAATTGCCACTTACAGAGTTACTTCAAAAGCAAATTTCTATAATGCACCGGATGAAAATACCATGAAAAGTTATTTTATTTCCCAGTCGAATGACAAAACGGTCGATGCATTGGAAGAAAAGGATGATTTTATTTATGTTGAGTTTAAAAATGATGTAGGTTATGTAACCAAGGGCTGGCTTAGTAAAAAAGATCTTACGAAAGAATAAAAAAATCCCCCTCAAGAAGCAGGGGGAGAACAACTAAAAACAAACAAACGATTTATTATAAAGCGCTATCCGAGCACCGGACAGCGCTTTTTTTATAAGTTAATCCGGTTTCTTTCCATCAAGAAAAGTATTAATGGTGGATATCTGTCCGCTATTGCGTTCATCTCCTTTCACTTCATAATTGCTGTAGAAATTCTCCACATGGGAGATGCTGTTGTAGAGATCCAAATTGCGGCGGATATAAGCCGGCACTGTCTCAAACTCATTGTTAGGATCTGCGGCATTTATATTGAACGACAGATTGCGCAGTTTCTGTATCCGTTCTGCCGCACGCCGCTTTTGTTGTTCTATTTCGTCCTGCATTGCAGGTTCCTCAATAGATGAAAGTGGCGCTTTGATCTGCTCATTGGTCTGACTGGTCCGGGACTCTTCCGCCGCCGATGGAAGTTCATCTTTAATCACCAGCTTCATTACCATGGAAGGTTCTTCTTCCGTATCTGGTGCTGATGCCGTGATCGTAATTGGTTCCTTCACAGGATCAGGCATCGCTTTGTGTAGATTCTGTGCCATTGCTGAAGATTCAGCCGACACGCGATCAGCGGCCATTGGGATGGATTGTCCCTGATCTGGTTCAGCATAAATATTGGAAGGCCTTGCAAGGTATCCTCCTGACGCTGCAGGCGCAGAAGGATTTACCGAAAATACCCATTCTACAGGGTTTTCTTCTCGTATAGTTTCTATTTTATTTTCCACAGTATTTTCCCCCACACTCATCGTAAGTTTACTTACTGCAGCAGCGGTATTATCAGACTGGACAGTTGCAGCAATTTCAGCCCGGAGAGCCGGTTGCTGGACATGCACTTTTTTCTCCTCTGTTCTGGCTGCAGCAACTGGTACAGCAGGATCAGAAAGCGTCAAAACAATTTTTTCATCTTTCCGTGCTTCCGGCTGTTTCTGAACGATCCTGTCAAATGGATCCTTATGCTCAAATCCGGTTGCAATCAGTGTTATGCCTATCTTATCTCCTAAACTGCTGTCGTAACCCATTCCCAGAATCACATCGGTGCCTTCACCTGCCTGCTCCAGCAGATAATTCTGAATAATTTCTACCTCATCCATGGTAAATTCGTGATCGCCTTCAGCAGAATTAATATTGATGAGTATCCATTTGGCACCACGGATATCATTGTCGTTAAGCAATGGAGACGTCAACGCCTCTTCTATAGTACGCTGGGCACGATTTTCACCACCACAGGCTGCGCTGCCTAATATAGCCACACCGCCATTACGCATAACCGTGCATACATCTGCAAAATCCACGTTGATCTGTCCGGTGCTGTTGATAACATCGGTAATACATTTTGCAGCAGTAGCGAGCACGTTGTCTGCCCGGTTAAATGCTTCCTTCATTTTGAGGTTGCCAAACTGATGACGCAGTTTATCGTTGCTGATCACCAGCAGCGTGTCTACGTATTGTTTCATCACGGTGATCCCTTCTTCCGCCTGCAATTGCCTTTTTCTTCCTTCATAGGAGAAAGGTGTGGTTACAATACCCACGGTGAGTATACCCAGCTCGCGGCAGATCTTTGAAATAATGGGTGCACCACCGGTACCGGTACCACCGCCCATGCCCGCACAGATAAATGCCATTTTGGTATTTACCTCCAGTATACTTTTGATTTCTTCCAGACTTTCTTCTGTAGCCTGCCTGCCAATATCCGGATTCGCTCCGGCACCGAGACCCTGTGTAAGATGCGGACCAAGCTGAACCCGGTTGGGCACCTTGCTCTGTGCAATAGCCTGTGCATCTGTATTGCAGATAATAAAATTTACTCCTTCAATGTTCTGGCTGAACATATGGTTGACAGCATTACTGCCTCCGCCACCCACACCAACGACTTTGATGATGGATGATTTTTCTTTTGGCAGATCAAAATGGATCATAGAAAAATTTTTAAAATGGTGAATATTTGGGTTGTATATTTTATGTAATGAATTGCTTTAACTTCTGTGTCATGGAATAATTGGTTTATAATGCCCGGTCTTCTTCTTCTTTAAATAGGTCTATCAGGGTTACTTTAAACTTTCCCCAAAAATCTTTCAGTCCCTTTCTGTTTCTTCCTTTTTCTTCATGCAGCAATTCATCTGCTGCAAATGCTTCAACAGGCTCCTGCGTTTTTAATGCTTCCGGTACTTCCAGCTTTGCATATTTCGTTTCAAATTGTTTTCTGTTGTGCTCATAGTCACTGTATCCTTTCAGAATTAATCCGATACAGGTACTATAGGTCGGTTTCGCCAGTTCTTCAATATGCCCTGGTGCCAGATGTTCATTTGGATATCCAATACGTGCATTCAGCCCCGTAGTGTATTCGGTAAGCTGAATCAGGTGTTTTAACTGGGCACCGCCGCCGGTAAGTACGATACCACCATTTAGCATTTTATTATCCAGACCCACCTGTTTCAGATGGAAGGCTACAAAATCCATTATCTCACTCATCCTGGCCTGTATAATATTAGCCAGGTTTTTTACACTGATTTCTTTGGCAGGCATGCCCCGTAAACCGGGAATGGTAATTACCGCATTGGCTTTGGCTTCGTTGGACAATGCCGAACCGAACTGGACTTTCATTTGCTCCGCCTGTGTTTTTAATACACCCAGTCCTGTTTTAATATCGTTGGTAATGTTCTCCCCGCCAAATGGTATTACTACCGTGTGCTTCAGTATGCCTTCGTAAAAAACTGCAAGATCTGTTGTGCCTCCGCCGATGTCTACGATAGCAACACCTGCCTCCATATCTTCCTGCCCCATTACGGCTGATGCAGAAGCAAGCGGTTGCAAGACCAGATCCTTGGTGTGCAAACCACTTTTTTCTACCGCTCGGTTAATGTTTCGTATAGCATTTTTATCGCCGGTAATAATATGAAAATTCGCACCCACTTTTACGCCTCCGTATCCAATTGGGTTGGGGATATTCTGGAAATTATCTACTGTAAATTCCTGCGGTATCACGTCAATGATCTGGTCGCCTGCAGGAATATAGGTTTTATACTGATCAGCCACCAGCTGATCAATTTCTTTCTGTGAAATTTCTTCTTCATTCTGGTGACGTACAATGTCCCCCCGTGTCTGGAGACTTTTGATGTGATGGCCGGCTATACCCACATAGACTTCTGTAATGTCGAGATTCGGATTAGATGCATAACAATTGTCCAGCGCCATTTTAATGGCTTTAATGGTTTCATCGATATTCAATACCTGTCCGTGTTTGACGCCATTAGAATTGGCGCGGCCAAAGCCAATGATCTCCAGCTTGCCGAATTCATTCTTGCGTCCGGCGATGGCTGCGATTTTAGTGGTACCGATATCAAGTCCTACGATAATGGGTTGTTCGTTGTTCATGATAATATGCTGTTTAGTTGTTGTTCAATTTTTTTTTACCCCGATCACCTCATTGTCGTACTGCACTTTAATCCGCTCATATTTCTCCATTCCTGTTTTCGCCAGCACTTTTTTGTAAAACACAAACAGCCTGTTAAATTTTTTCTCGTAATCACTTCCGTCACCAAATTCAACAATATGATTGCCAATGGTTGGAATTATTTCAAACTCCCTCAATGGGGTGATGTCTATCTGCGACACCTGCGCCATCCAGAATGAATTGTTTAATAAATAGAGACTCAGTTCCCTGATCTGTTTAACCATTTTTTTATCAGAGGGTGTCTTCCATGTTTTTACAGTCGCCGGAAATCCGGTGAACACGGGCAGCTTAGCAGAAAGTTTTGCCGAAAGCGGAAGTTTATAACCCATGCTGTCCAGGTAAAAACTTTCTCCATCCACACTGAATATTCTTGCTACCGGTGCCCTCTGGTCTACTTTTACTTTTAGCAAACCGTTATTATCAAAATACAGGTCCGCATCCCTGATCCACACGTGTTTTTTTAACGTCTCCTCTATTTCTCCCAGATCAAAAGATGCCAGACTTTTATTTTTTACGGTCAATGTTCTGTTATTGGTAAGCATATTGATAATATCCTTTTTATCAATAAACTGCAGGCCCTGATCCTGGGTATTGATCATAATATCATATCCACTGCAAACCTGATTTTTACGCGAGTTAACCGCAGCCACCAGCAACACAATGAGTCCTGCGCCTGCAGTTAACCACAGACAAACAAACAGTATTCGCGTTATTTTCTTAGGTATACTCACCGTTAATTATATACTCAGCATTTTTTTTATGGGTTCAACAAGTGTATCAATATCTCCTGCACCGGCTGTGATCAGTAATCCTCCACTGGTATGGTATTTACTGATATGCTCCAGTACGTTCTCTTTATCAAGTATCCGGACGTATTTATTCATATTGATTTTAATCAGCTCACTTCCCACGCCTTCTATCGGCAATTCCCGGGCTGGATATACAGGAAGCAGGATTACTTCATCTGCCAGACTAAGGCTTTTTGCAAACTCATCTGCCAGATCCCTTGTCCGGGAAAATAAATGGGGTTGAAAAACAACGGTGCATTTCAATCCTTTGAATAAACTTTTTGCACTGCTGATCAGTGTGGATAATTCTTCTGGATGATGCGCATAGTCGTCTATATATACCGTATTTTTTTTCTTGATGATGTATTCGAATCTTCTTTTTACCCCCTTGAAATCTTCCAGCGCCAGCCGTATCAATTCATCACCAATGTTCAGCTGCCGGGCTACAGCAACCGCAACGCTTGCATTTTCCACATTGTGCATTCCACCCATATTCAAAGCGATATCATCCAGCGGAGATCCCTTGATCATCACATCAAACAAATAATACCCGTTCATCATTTTAATATTGTGCGCATACACTTCAGCGGACACCTCATTATTAGCATACCGTACCATCGTATCCGCAGCAAAATCGTGTTCACGGGCCAGTCCTTTTTTCACAAACAAAGTGCCTCCCGGTTTAACTCTGCTGCCAAAGTCAACAAATGCATCCTGCATAGCAGATTCGGTTCCGTAAATATCCAGGTGATCTGCATCCATTGCCGTGATCACAGCAATATCCGGGGAGAGCTGCAGAAAGCTACGGTCGTATTCATCTGCTTCAACTACACAGGTATTTCTTTCATTGCTCCAGAAATTACTATTATAATTTGCCGCTATCCCACCAAGAAAAGCATTCGATCCATAACCCGAATGACGCAGAATATGTGCAATCATAGCGCTAATGGTGGTTTTTCCATGCGTTCCAGCCACACAGATATTAAAAGAACTTCGGGTGATGGCACCAAGTACCTCACTTCTTTTTGCGAGTGTAAAATTGTTTTCGCGGTAATAGGCGAGCTGCAGGTTAGTAGAGGCAATGGCCGGTGTATATACAATAAGGTCTGCATCTTTAGGAGCATGGTCTACCTCATCTTCATATACGACCGGAATTCCTTCGCTGACTAGCTGGCGGGTAAGGCTGGTAGCGGTTTTATCGTACCCGCTCACCTCCTTTCCATGAAAATAAAAATACCTTGCCAGCGCACTCATACCAATGCCACCGATGCCTATAAAATAAATACGTTGTATGTTTTCCAGTTTAATCATTAAATAACGTTCAATATTTCTTCTGCAATTTTTTCATCAGCCTTTTTAATTGCCAGTGCACCTATATTTTGTTTCAGTTCCTGTTGTTTCTGAGTGTTGTAAGCCAGGTCAACTACCATCGCCATCAATTGCTCTCTGGCATCTGCATCCTGAATCATCAGGGCAGCCTGTTTATTCACCAGACGTTTGGCATTTTCCGTTTGGTGATCTTCTGCTGCAAAAGGATAAGGAACAAAAATCACCGGCTTTTCAGCTACAGACAATTCAGCAACGGCCATGGCACCCGAACGCGACACAACTATATCAGCAGCAGCAAATGCATACTCCATCCGTATAATAAAATCATCCGTCCACACGTTTCTTCGTCCTTCAGATAATTCTTTTGCCTGCGATGCAAATGGTTTTCCCGTCTGCCAGATCAACTGCAGATCGTGATTGGAAAATTCACTTATCGTATCTGCAATCGCTTCATTAATACTTTTTGCACCCAGACTTCCCCCAATGATCAGGATGGTTTTACGATGCGGGTCGAGTTTAAAATACCTAACGGCCTCGCTTCTTGTGATCGTGCTGTCGGCTATAGCACTGCGAATGGGATTACCTGTTATCACTATTTTTTCAGAAGGAAAAAATTTATCCATTCCTTCCCCGGAGACGAATATTTTAGTGGCTTTTTTGCTCAGCATGATATTCGATTTTCCTGCAAACGAATTCGATTCGTGAATAAACGTGGGTATCTGTTTTGCCTGAGCATAGCGCAATACAGGATAACTGGAATAACCTCCAACGCCTATTACTGCATCCGGATGAAATCCTTTGAATATTTCACTCACCTGAGTAAAACTTTTCAGCAGTTTAAACGGCAGCATAATATTTTTTATCAAAGAGCTCCTGTTATATCCTGCTATATCGAGACCCTTAATAGGATAACCTGCAAGGGGTACTTTTTCCATTTCCATTTTTCCCCTGGCACCAATAAATAATATATCCACGCCGGGGTCCCGTTTTTTTAAAGCATTGGCAATTGCTACCGCCGGGAAGATATGCCCGCCTGTTCCACCTCCTGCTATAATTATTTTTCTCGCCATTTTATACTTTTTCTCCCTCCAGTTGTTCTGCATTTCTTGCAACACTAAGAATAATACCGATGGCCAGGCAGGTAAATAAGAAGGAGCTCCCCCCCATACTAACCAACGGCAGTGTTACCCCGGTAACAGGAAAAAGATTTACGGTCACCGCCATATTTATAAGTGCTTGTATCACCAGTGTAAAACTTAGTCCCAGCGCTAAAAATGCGCCAAAAGCATAGGGACACTTTTTAAAGATCCGTATACTTCTGAAAAGAAATACGAGATAAATAAAAATGATAAAAGCACCTCCTGCTAAACCATACTCTTCAATAATAATGGCATAGATAAAATCGGAATAGGGATGTGGCAGAAAATTTCTTTGTTCGCTGTTTCCCGGTCCCAGGCCGATCAGCCCGCCTTTTGCAATTGCTATTTTCGCCTGGTTAACCTGGTAATTTTCATCTTTATCGGTCTGCTTACTGTCGTATACGAAATTCTGCACCCGTTTTATCCATGTCGGCATTCGTCCGGATTCCAATACAGCAGGAAGATCACGCGATTTACCTTCCTGCTGATCATAATAGGCTACAGATATCAACACCAGTATAATGACCGGTATGGCTGCAATGCCAATAGTCAGGCCAATATGTTTTATACTTACCCGCCCGATAAACATTAACAGGAGGCTTGTTGCACCGATCAGTAAAGCAGTGGAAAGGTTAGCCGGAGCTACCAGTACACAGGTAATGATCACAGGAATAATAATAGGTAAAAATCCTTTTTTGAAATCCTTGATCACTTCCTGCTTTTTACTCAGCAGTCGTCCGATATACATGAATAAGGCCAGTTTGGCCAGATCAGATGTTTGAAAAGTAAGATTGATGATCGGAAGGCGGATCCACCGGCTTCCTTCATTTAGCCGGACACCATAAAAAAGTGTCCAGACCAGCAAGGGTATAGCAATTAAAAATAATATACGCGACCATTTTGAATATAACGTGTAATTGACGCGATGCGCAAAATAAATGATAGCCACTCCTACCATAATAAACATGATCTGTTTGAACAGGTAGATTTCGGTGTTGCCTTTATTATACCTGTAGGCCAGCAAACCTGTTGAGCTGTACACAACCAGTAAAGACACCAAAGCCAGCATGATCACGATAGCCCAGATAAATTTATCTCCGCGTGTTCTCTGGCTAAGATCGCGAAATCGATTCTTCGGTATGTTTACAAAGTCATTCATTATAGATCTCTCACTGCTTTTTTAAACTGGTCTCCTCTGTCTTCATAATTATTAAACAGGTCAAAACTAGCACAGGCCGGGCTCAGCAGGACCACATCGCCGGGTTCAGCCATACGGAAGGATGCTTTTACGGCCTGCTCTGCGGTGGTAGTATCCAGGATCACCGTCAGGTCGTCTTTAAAAGCTTCATGAATTTTGGTATTATCGGTACCCAGGCAGACGATCGCTTTTACTTTTTCCTTTATCAGTTCATGCAGCATCGAATAGTCATTTCCCTTATCCACCCCACCAAGTATCAGGATCACCGGTTTGTTCATACTTTCCAGCGCATACCAGGTACTGTTAACATTGGTGGCCTTACTGTCGTTAATAAATTCCACTCCGCGGATAGTGACCACAAATTCCATCCTATGTTCTATAGATTCGAAGGATTGCACGGCTTCCCGGATCTTAGATTTTCGTATTCCAATAATGGAAGGTGCCAATCCCGCTGCCATGGTATTATACTGGTTGTGTTTTCCTTTCAGCGCAAAATCGTAGATACTCATTTCCATCTTCTCGTCGTTTGTTTTGATTGTCATTTGTCCGTCCATAATAAAAGCTCCCCTGTTTAGTTCTCGTTGCATGGTAAATGGAAATAGGTTAGAATTGATCGAATGTTTTTTCATATAATTAGTAGTCACTGGGTCATCCTCACAATAAATAAAATAGTCTGCTGCTGTCTGATTGGAGGTAATCCTGAATTTGCTGT
>JAYUXA010000246.1:0-2875 GCA_043753245.1 Chitinophagaceae bacterium | reverse complement strand
ATAATGTGATCGTCAGTGCTACCGGATACACGGGTGCCGGCGGCGTCGAAATTTATTTTGAGGATATTAATGGTGCCGCGGAAAAAATATGGGATGCTATTTTCGCCGCAGGTAAATCATACGGGTTAAAAGCGATCGGTCTCGGGGCCCGCGATACGCTGCGTCTGGAAATGGGGTACTGTTTATACGGTAATGATATCGATGACAATACCTCTCCCCTGGAAGCCGGACTCAGCTGGATAACTAAATTCACTAAAGAGTTTCCATCACGCAGTATATTTGAAAAACAAAAAGCTGAAGGGATCCGTCAGAAGCTGGTAGGATTTGAAATGATTGAAAAAGGGATTCCCCGCCACGACTATAAAATAAAAACGGCTTCCGGTGAATTGATCGGCAGGGTCACTTCAGGTACCCAGTCACCAAGTCTTGGAAAAGCGATCGGAATGGGATATATTGATATCAGGCACGCAGATATAGACACAGAAATTTATATAGAAGTGCGGGATAAACTGGTTAAAGCCAAGATAGTTACATTCCCTTTTCAGTAATAACGATTATGGCCGGCATACATATTACCACATTCATTGCAGCCCCGGCTGAACGGGTTTTTGACCTTACCAGGCATCTGGCGGTATATAAATTCGTCTTTAACAGCCGGCAGGAAACGTTCAAAGCCACTGCCGCCGGAAATCTGCTGTTGAAAGGAGAAACCGTGTCCATCGTTGCCAAGCACGCGGGAAAAGAACGCCTGGCAACTTTAAAGGTGACCACTTTTGAAAAACCGGTATTGTTAATTGAAGAGCAGGTAAAAGGTGACCTGCTGAATTACAAACACGAGCATCATTTCAAACCTGTCGATAATGGCACTATTATAATAGATCTGATAGAGTTTGGCGTACCCCGGGATTTTGTGGGGCGCTGGCTGGGGAAAATTTATTTAAAAAAATATCTTGAAGAACTCACGCGCAAACGCAATGAAGTTATCCGTGGTTATGCGGAAACTGAAAAATGGCGTGCTGTTCTGACGTGAAAAGTACAATTACCGGATGACAAATTCCTTACCTTCCTTACATACTGTTCTATCTCCTGCCCTGCTTGATCTGTACGAAATAAAAGATTCGATCGTAGTTGTTATTGACGTGCTGAGAGCTACTTCAACTATCGCCACGGCACTTTACAACGGGGCTACGGCGGTGATACCGGTAGATGATATTGCGAAATGTATTAACATCAGCAATGCTATCGGAGGGATCACAGCAGGGGAAAGGGATGGAAAAATTGCTGACGGTCTGCAATATGGCAATTCTCCTTTTGAATACCCCCCGGAGTTTATAAAAGGAAAAACCCTGGTGCTTACCACCACTAACGGAACTAAATTGCTGCACATGGCGTTAGCCAGGGGAGCAAGTCATATCATTACCGGCTCTTTCCCGAATTTCAGTGCGGTATGTGAGTACCTTATTACTCAGAATAAACCGGTAATTTTGGGTTGTGCCGGCTGGAAAGACCGCGTTAATATCGAAGACACCCTTTTTGCAGGCGCGGTGATCAGAAGGATCAGGGACCATTTTTCGATTCAGGACGATTCATCAAACATTGCTGAAACGTTGTATGTCAACGCTCAAAATGATCTTTTCGGGTTCCTGAAAGATAAAAATGCGACCCATTACCAGCGACTAACCGGTTTTGGTCTTGAAATCGACCTTAGGTATTGCTTGTCCCCGGATACAGCCAATATATTACCCTTTTATGAAAATGAACGGCTTGCAATTCGAAGAATGCGGTAAAAATTTTTACTTACAGGAAATTTGATGTAGTATTGTGAAGGAATCAAGCTGATTAGTATACCCTTATCTCTCAATCTTATCAGACTTATCATTCCATTCAATATAAACTCATTTCAAAAGATTTTCAACTAACCATTTAGGGTTTTTAGATCAAGTGATAAATTCTCAAGATTTTTTATGTACGACATTCTGCAACTGAACGATATGCTCGTTCCTGAACTGCTGGGTATAGCAGACCAGATTAAAATTCCTAATGCTAAAAAACTGAATAAACAGGATTTAATATATAAAATACTGGACAAGCAGGCTGTTTCTGCCAGTGGTACCCCTGATGCCCCTGAAGAAGACAAGGGTAAAAGGAAGCGGATCATTAAGACCACTACAGCCAATTCTACCGAAGAAGCAGTAGTGGAAAGCGGCGACACTCAGAAAGAGCCGCCCAGGAAAGAAGCTCCCAGAAAAAAAGTACAGGAAAAAGCAGTTCAGCAGGTGCAGGCCATTCAGGCGGCTCCGGCAGCTCTGCCCGTGCCTCCTAAGAAAGGCAGGAAAAAGCAGGAAGAAGCTCCCGCAGAAAATGGAGTCAACTTTGTGCCAAGGCCAAATGCGGAAAAACGCGTACAGCCAAAGCCACAGCAGGAATTACAGAACAGTGAAAACGAAGGGGTTGATAATAATCAGCAGCAAAATTCTGAAGAACAGTCTGAGCCGAACGAACAGGGCCAGCAGCCCCAGCCGAATGGACAATCACCTGCACAGAATGGCGGTAATGGCAATGATTCCCAGTCCAACAGGAATTACCCTACACGTCGTGAGCCAGCTTTTAATATTGAATTTGATGGGGTTATCATGGGCGAAGGTGTTTTGGAAATGATGCCTGACGGATATGGTTTTTTAAGAAGCAGTGACTATAATTACCTCAGTTCACCGGATGATGTATATGTTTCTCCATCCCAGATAAAGCTTTTTGGCCTAAAAACGGGTGATACGGTGTACGGATCGGTCAGGCCGCCAAAGGAAGGTGAAAAATACTTTGCGCTTTTGAAGGTAGAGCACATCAACAGCAAAAGTCCGGAAGACGTGCGCGACCG
>JAYUXA010000245.1:0-13008 GCA_043753245.1 Chitinophagaceae bacterium | reverse complement strand
AAGCTCCCCCCACCTACCGCAAGGATATTGTTGGGGACAATGAACACGACATCACTGATAAATATTATGGTAATAATGATGTGATGGCAGGTACCCCTTTTCACGGAACGCATGTCTCGGGAATTATTGGCGCCATTAGAAATAATAATTTGGGCATGGATGGTGTGGCGGATAATGTAAAGATCATGATGGTGCGCGCAGTGCCTGACGGAGACGAACATGATAAGGATATTGCCCTGGCTATCATCTATGCAGTGGACAATGGCGCGAAGGTGATCAATATGAGTTTTGGTAAAGACTTTTCACCGGAGAAAAAATGGGTGGATTCTGCCGTGAAATATGCGGAAATAAGAAATGTTCTATTAGTACATGCGGCGGGTAATGATGGGAAGAACATCGACACTGCGGATAATTTTCCGAATATCAATCTGGCAGACTCAAAAACCAAAGCAAAAAACTGGATTACTGTAGGAGCGAGCGGCGATGAAACGCTGGGTGGCATCACTGCCTCCTTTTCAAATTACGGGAAAGATCAGGTAGATGTATTTGCTCCGGGAGTAAAAATTTATTCTACTATACCCGGAGGCAATACGTATGGCAATGCACAGGGAACCAGTATGGCTGCTCCGGTTGTGGTAGGTACTGCTGCTTTTTTATTATCCTATTTTCCAAAGCTGAGTGCAGAGCAGATCAAATACTGTATCGAAAAATCAGCTATTGTTCCGGTCAATAATGTTAAAAAACCAGGATCGGATGACCTGATCTCTTTGTCAGCACTAAGCAAAACGGGTGGAGTGATCAACGCCTACGAAGCAGCAAAGATTGCCGCAACTTTAAAGCCGGAGCGCAAAAGCAGAAAAAACAAAAACAAGATGACCAATAGTCAAGGATAAAATACCCTGAATGAAAATTATGGATCCTCCCTAACGGGGGGATTCTTTTTTATTCAGCAAACTGGAGGTGAAAAGATCGTAGATGTCCAGCAGCACCGGGTACTGTTTCAACAAACCCCGATGCTTTTCTATAGTGGATAAGTCTTTACGGATAGCAGGTCCTGTTTGAATAGTAGTTGGCGAAGCGTTCATAACCCGGTGTGCACCTTCTTTAATAAGTGGCAATAGCATGTTAAAGGAGATATTTTCTTTCAGGCAATACTCTTCCGTCAGGGAATAAAGGTGATTTGGGAAATTATTGATCAGAACCGCAGCAAGATGAAGTTTTCTACGGGTTTCGTCATTTGCGGGCATAACATTCTCTGAGATGGATCGGGCAAGCGATAAAAGAATTTTTTTATTATTTTCAGTATTTGCATCGGTGAGTAAAGGAATTTCGATCGTACCGGTAGAGCTGCTGCTAATGGTTTGTAAAGGATACAGCACTCCATAATTGGAACTCATTGCCTTCAGCGTATCCATTGGCACACTTCCTGCAGTATGCACCACCAGCAACGGATCGAGGCGGAGTGCTGACCGGTATAATTCGTTGTCTGGAACTGCAATGATATACAGGTCGGCATTCTTCGCTATCTTACTAACCTGGTCTGTAGGAACAGCATCCAATAAATGGGCAAGTATTCCGGCATGCTGAAGATTTCTGCTGAATACCTGAACGATATCATGTCCTGCTGCTTTCAGCTTTACGCCGAAAGCTGTTGCTACATTTCCTGATCCAATCAACACTAAGCGCATAACATTTATTAAAAGATTAACACTCCA
This sequence comes from Chitinophagaceae bacterium, assembly GCA_043753245.1. Classification (GTDB taxonomy): domain Bacteria; phylum Bacteroidota; class Bacteroidia; order Chitinophagales; family Chitinophagaceae; genus Flavitalea. The sequence continues at coordinate 11,293 of JAYUXA010000245.1, read as the reverse complement.
ATGAAGTTAGCTCAAAAAATAATGATTGGGTATTTCAGAACAAAAATCCGGGTACTATCGGTCTTGTCTAAGCGAAAAGCGGCTGCCACGGCCTTTGACCTTTTTTGTACCCCGTTGCATAAACCGGCGAAGAGGACTCCTTTGATCTTTGGCATGGCAGAACCTTTGCAGTTTTCGCTGGGTGACCATATGATCTATGGGCATCGGTGGCGGTCTGGGCCGGATGCAAAAAAGATCCTGATCGTACATGGTTTTGAATCTTCGTCCGGAAATTTCGAAAAATACATTGCCGGTCTTCTGGAAAAAGAATATGAGGTCATCGCTTTTGATGCGCCTGCGCATGGAACGTCGACCGGTAGCCGGATCAATCTCCCCCTGTATGTTTCCACGCTGGTAAAAATCAATGTGCTGTACGGACCGATGGACGGGTATATTGCTCATTCCTTCGGTGCACTTGCCGTTACTCATTTGCTGGAAAGGATCCCTCATGATGAACTGGTGAGAGCGGTATTGATTGCGCCGGCCACAGAAACAGTCACAACTATTGATTCGTTTTTTTCATTTTTGAAGATCCCATCCAGTGTCAGAAAAGAATTTGACCGGCTTATTATACGGATCAGCGGGCATCGGCCTGAGCATTATTCTATTCGCAGAGCGGTAAAAAATATTAATGCCACTATGATGTGGTTTCATGATGAAAATGATGAATTAACGCCAGTGGAAGACGCGCTGAAGATTAAAGCCGAGGGGTATCTCAATATTGATTTCAGGATCACAAAAGGGCTTGGTCACAGACGTATTTACCGGGATCAGCGGGTGATGAAAGAGGCTGTTGATTTTCTATAATCAATTGTTTCTTCCTTCCAGCATGGGCACAAAAGAAAAATCCTGAAATACTTCTTCAGCTATGGTACCATCAGCATTTTTGGTGAGCCTCAGCATTTTCTGGATGGTTCCCTCTCCTACCGGGATGACCATTTTTGCCCCGGATTTCATTTGCTCAATTAATCTGGGAGGAATAAATGGGGCGGCAGCAGTTACGATTACTTTATCAAATGGGGCGAATGTAGGCAGCCCTTCAAATCCATCCCCATAAAAATATTTTATGTGGGCATATTTGTTTCTCAGAAAAAACTGACGGTGGCTGTCGAATAATTTTTTTTGCCTTTCGATGGTAAATACTTTTGCTCCCATCTCCGCCAGCACCATGGCCTGGTAACCGCTTCCGGTGCCAATTTCCAGCACTTTATCGTACTGCCTGACATCAAGCAACTGCGTCTGGTACGCAACGGTATAAGGCTGGGAAATGGTCTGTGATTCAGCAATTGGAAAGGCACGGTCTTCGTAAGCAACTTTATCGAATGCAGAATCCAGGAAATAATGGCGGGGAATTTCATTTATCGCCTCCAGCACTTTTTGATCTGTGATCCCTTTTTGTTTGAGGAGATCAACCAGTTGCTTGCGCATACCCATGTGCCGGTAGGTGTCTTCAAATTTTCGCATCTGGCTTCAAATATAACCAGAGTTTTATTCATTGGGGCAAGCTTTACACCACTTATGTAAATTCTCCCTCCATTGAATATACTATTACAGACGGTATCATCTATGTAAAACCTGCCTTATGGGGAATAACAAACCATCAACCACAAAGCAGGTTGCACTTTTTTGTAAATCGCGAAAGGTTACTTTGCAGCCATAAAATCATTTCTTATATTCATATAATAAATACATGGTACAGTACACAAGAAGTATATTAACAGTGGCTTGTTTAGTTTCGATGCTGATGGTGTATGGAAGGCCGCCTAAAATAAAGATCACCATCCTACCCAATCAGCAAGGCTTATTAACAGCCATCATTCAAAAAGCAATTGATTCCTGTGGTGAAAATGGCGGAGGTATCGTTTTTTTTCCTGCGGGAAATTATCTAACGGGAGGCCTGCAATTAAAAAGTAAGGTAACGCTCCTATTAGAACAAGGAGCCATTATGCAAGGCAGTGACCAGTACATACATTATAAAATGGATGCCTTAATCTATGGTGAAAATCTTACCGACATTGCTATTGAAGGAAAAGGAACCATCGATGGGGTTGATTGTACAAACGCAAATGGTGAAGAAGGTTTCCGTGGCCCGCACTGCATCCGGCTGGTTTACTGTAAGAATATTTCCATTAAAGGAATTACTATTAAAAATTCAGGAAACTGGGCTATCAATTGCCGCCATTGTTCCAGTGCGATGATTGAAAATATTGCTATCCGTGGTGGTCACGATGGACTTCACACAAGATTTTGCAACCAGTTTACAGTTACCGGATGCGACTTCCGTACAGGCGATGATGCAGTTGCAGGAAACGATAACAGGGATTTTTTGATATCGAAGTGTAAAATCAATACCTCCTGCAATGGTTTTAGGTTTGGTTGCTATAACCTTACGGTAAAGCAGTGCAGCTTATGGGGTCCTGGTGAATACATACATAAAATACAAAACCGCAATAATATGCTTGCGGCTTTTGTACATTTTTCACCCAGAGATGAAAGCTCTCAATTAATAAGTGGCAACTGGCTGATAGAAGATATTACTGTTGAGAACGTTGACCATTTTTATATTTATAACTATGCCAAAGGCCTTTGGCAAACCGGTCAGCCTGTTAGCAATCTTCGCTTTAAAAACATCAAAGCGACAGGCCTCCTTGGCGCTTTTCATATTGTTGGAGATACGGCGCGTAAATTTAATCTATCCATTCTAAACTCCTCGTTTACTTCCAGGAAAGGCCTAACAAGCATGTATGATTCTTTTGAAGGAGCAAAAATGCATTCAGCAACTTTTTTCAATGCCAGCAATTTCAACCGGATCAATCTAAAGAAGGTGGAATTTGAAAAAAAAGGGACTGTTAAAATTCTTACTTGTAACTCCGGAAATTTGCTGATATTAAATCAAATAAAATGTATTACAGGCGATAGTATAGTACCCTATTCTATTCATGCCGTTTCACAAGTAACGAATGATGGGGTGGTAGTAAATACTTCCGAATAAGATTAAATCCTAATCTGTATGTTTCGAAGGATTTCTGTTTCTACGCGTGTATATCTCCAGATAATCAATCAATTGATTTTATAAACCTGAACTTGTTTTGGTGGAATTATACCTGTAAGTTGTTTGTTGGCAAAAGATAAAGATGCTGATCGATCTTTAAAAAAATTACTTAGAGTACCAGTTGCATTTATCTCGTATTCAACATGCTGAGGAGAGGTTTTATGCAGGTTTGCGACTACTATGTAGGTTGAACCTTTATATTCCCAGGAAGAGGCAGAGGTCCAGGAAAGTGTAATGAATTTATTCCGTTTACCAAACATCAAGACATCCTGAATAATTTTTAATTCTGAATTAATTGATTTTATTTCATCCCAGAGACTATCATTTTTATATAATTTAATTTCCGGTCTGTTGGTTGTGGCAGACTCAGGAATATGAAGTTCATAATAAATTACACCTTTGGCTCCATTATTTAGTCCCACATAGACAATATTTCGCAATTCGTCTGTTGCGGGTAGTCTTGGAATTCTATTCTCGTGAAAAAAAGACCAGCTAAAGGTTTGCGGAGTAGTAACCCATGGACTGTTATTAATATTATTGGATTGCAGCAAAAAACAATCCATTTCGTTTTGATATAATTCTTCATCAGGGGTAAAATCGGGAGGATCTGAATATTGAGCCCAGCTACCAATTGGGTACGTTTGAAAAAACAACAAATCCGTGATTCCAAAAAAACCAGCAGGGTTTACCGTTGCTGCAGAGGATCTCTTGTATCTCGGATAAGTAGAGCAGACCGTGTAGTGCGCATTTTTGTCCCATTCCTTAACCTTTGAATTAAGTGACCTTAAATTTGATATTGGATATTTCCCATTATTGGCATCATCAGAAATAGAGAACCCAAAAAGAGCAGGATGAGAGCCATATTTTTCAATTATTGATTTGAAAAATAAGGGTTCGTTGGACCCTCTTGTTGCTTCTTCAGTGTTTCCTTCAATCAAAAGATTAATGCCTCTTGCTTGACATCTTTCCATAAATCCCAGGTATGTATCTTTTGCAGTATCTTTAAATTTTACATCTATAAGATTAAATCCCGCACCCTTCAAAATATCTAATTCTGCATTATTGGAATCCGTAATAATATCCGGACACCAGGTATACATGGCCAGAGGGAAAAAAGAAGATCCGTTCAATTTAATAGGATTGTCAGTGATATCTTGTTTAACTCCGGGTAAAACTCTACAGGAAATACCAAAGACCGTGACAAAATAAACTAAAAATTTTTCCAGCAACCTTAGTCTCATACACTTTATTTATTATTATTAATTAATTATTAATAATTACAACAACTGCAAAAGCTAATGGATGACTATTTATCACCAACCTCTATTATAACTGGAGCAGAAGTAGTATGGTCTCGTTTTTTATTAAATGCTCTGGCAAATACTGTATATTTTCCTTTAATTAAATTTGATACTGGTATGGAATATGGTGCAGTACTATCGACACCTACCAACATGGAATTAATATAGAACTCAACATTATTTACCTCAGCTGATGCCCTAGTCTGGATGACAATACTACTTTTTGTTGTCGATTTATTAGCAGGACTGGTAATTGATACAGATGGGGATGTGGCAATATGCCATCTTTCACCAGGGTTGGGATCGTCTGCCTTAACAAGGTTTCCCGCCCAATTATTTTCATACCTTACCAAATCATACTTTAAGCTTTGCTGGTTTTTGATTTTGACTTTCACCTTATCCATTATAGATGTAAAATTGGAAGAAAATAGTATCTCTTCACTATCACCCCACCAGTTCTCACCAGGCTCTGTCCATATCCATACATATTTATCAGATGTTAGCAGTGCATTATACAGTTGATTCTCCCACCAGGCATCATGCTCCTTATCATTGTATTTATGCGACCAACGGAATTTTCCATAATATAAACTTGGGTAAATACCATGCCCTATCTGAACCTGGGTCTTGTATTTGTTCTGTAAATCCTTGGCACCATATTTAGTGAATTTATTCAATCTGAATTCATTGTAAATATCAGTGAACATGGTAGATTCCTGATAGTAATATGACAATTCATTTCCTTCAACTAAAATATCTTCAGGTCTGGCTGCTTCCAGCATTCCATTTTTGAAGGCTACCCACAATGCCTGTCTTGCATGGTTATCGTTGTAGTCGTTCCAGTGGTCACCAAACCAAATAAAGTCAAGAATAGTAAGCGCATTTGAAACGTTTGATTGCAAAGACTCCATGAATTTCTTACCTCTTTCATGGCATTTTGCACTAACCTGCTCAAAACTATAACCTGGATACCAGGAAGAATCATACTTCCAGCCATGGGATCCATTAAAATAATTCTCCTCATCAAGGAATAGACCTTTAAAACGACCAGCTTTCACCATCTTCGATAACATTTCTGCATTCTGTAAAATAACTAACCATTTTTTCTCATTAAAAAAATCAAAATCCAGAGAATCACCAAAATAGAGAACTATAAAATTATCCGTAAATCTTCCCCATTTAATTTGAGAAACAGTGCTAAGTTGAACATCCTCTTCCGTCCATAGTTTATCACCGCTTAACATGCGATAATCTCTTGAAAAATTTCCATTCATAGACGATGCCACACCATCCATGGAAGGATAACGGGACTCCATTGAATTAATGTTATTTTTTACAAAATTCCACTGAAGTGATGAACTCGTTTGAATTAGTTTCTTGTTCGTTGGATGATGAAGTTTAGGGTTAATATAACTTCCATTGACAACTTTCTTGTTCATTACATATTGGGCCGAAGCAGGTACAAATGAATGAAATATAATGCTTACAGATAGAGAAATAAAATATTTAAACTTCATTAGGTATTTATTTTAAATAGTTGTTAGGTTAATCCACTTATTGTTTAACTGCAATACTTTATTTAAAAATACATCAACTTTAATGATATATTTTTCACTCGCATGCCCGTTGATATAAATGTATTTTTTAGAAAAGGAAGATGATAATTCAAAATTATTATCTGCAATATTGTCTACATCGAAGATTGAAAGCCAACCAATTTCACCATTCCAGGACAAAGAATTCAATACTCTTATAACTCCTTCCGCCGAGGTAATCCTGGTTACATCAGTAGTAAAAATATTTGGATTATCGGGAATACCAAGCACCATAGGAATAGTATTAGGGTAAATTAATTCATGATAATAATAAAGGGAATTCAAAGGTGAATCTTTATGTGGAGCAACAATAATACTTTCCTATATATTAATGATGCTTTTCTATATTACTCCCTTATTCGATATCAAACGGCTGGTCTTAAAAAGCACGGTCTATTTGCCTGTGTTCTATTCATCAGACTACTTTTTTCTTTGATTGAAGATAGCAGGACATTGATTTGATTATTGGATTCATTTGCCGTTATAGTCTCGAACTGAAATCCTTATAGATTTAGTGCAGGATGTATTACACCCACTGTGGATTATCCGTTTAATGAAATACAAAACTGCTTCCATATAATTGGAAGCCAATCAAAACGAGTAAATATCAGCTGGGGGCACAACTTTTCAAAATAAGATTCTGTTTGGTTGTGCGTGTATTTGTGGGGGCTTACCGGACAGTATAAGAGGCCTTGCGGATACTTTTCTTTGTGCGGGCGCATAAGACTGTTTCGTTAAAATTATTTGGATAAAATACCAATTATTGGTACTTTTATTAAAACTCCTGTATGGCACGGAACACTTCTATTTTATTAGGTGAGCATTTTGAAACGTTTATTTCCACCAAAATAGCATCAGGCAAATATAATTCTGCCAGTGAGGTCATTAGAACCGCCTTACGACTTTTGGAAGCAGAGGAAATAAAATTAAATAACCTTAATAAGGCTCTTTCCCAGGGAGAGAAAAGTGGATTGGAAAAAATCTTTGACCCCAAAGCTCATTTAAAAAAATTGAATAGTAAATTTTTATGAGAACACTGCCTTTTGTGATTACTAAAAAAGCAGTCTTTGACTTAGAAGAAATCTGGCTCTATACTGTTGAAAAATGTTCAATTGAACAGGCTGTAGTCGGCAGTTTACTCTTGCAAAATTAATATCGAACTCTGGTCGCTGCTGATGGGTGTTAAGCCTTCCTTCAAATCCATCGCCTATTTCAGGAAAGATATTGCGTCAGTGATCAAGTCTGCGTTCCGGTAATTAATAATAATGCTTCAAGACCTGAAACTAATAGAATCCCAAACTATTACGGTTGATTCTTTTAAAATACGTGCTAAAACAGTCGAACAAACAATTTCAATTAAAAAAAGATTGACAGCCATATCGATTTTATTGATACTAAAATTGAGGAGTATAAGCAGCAATTGGAAACCGCTGATGTTATAGAAGGTAAAGAGATTTCGCTCAAAATTAGTAAGCACCCTATTCCATCCAAGCTGCTACAGATAAAAAAAATAAGCTATTTGTTTATGCTTTCGAATTCCTACCTTTCCCCTTGCATCCTGCGGTAGCGTGGTATCTTGCTTTCTTCAATCGTTGAATAAATTGTGCAGACTTGCAGCGTGCAGATTGAGCCAGTGGCGATTAACATCCGTACGCAGCGCGGCAACTCTCACAACAACGCCTATCATTTACAGCTAAAACTGTTACTTGATCATCAGCGCTAAGCGCCGAACTAACCTATGTCAGGTCCAGAATTTTGTTGAGAGCAGTTTTAACAATTTGAACGGTTTAGCCTGACGGATATAGCTGGCAATATCGACGTTTTCAATTTCTTCAATATTTTTGAGCTGCTGCTTACTCAAAAACTGATAGCCCATCGACCAGTCTGGAAATTGCGGAGCGGCAATTTCAGACATTAGTACTTTCTCCACATCTTCATGACGCCGATCAGCTGATATAATGGCAAAGAGTGTGCTTAAATCTGATTCCTGGCCCTCCAACAACTGAACAAAATGACTGTTGCAGTATAACAACATACCTGTAATGGACTTAAGGGAATTCCTGCTTCTGGCTAGTTCCAGCAGTTCCTTTAATTGATCATCTGAAAATGGAGAAGTGGCTTTACTGGTATAAAGAATTTGGTGCATAGCCTAATAATTGTTTGTTTTAAACGTTTACTAACTACTTATAGTATTACCAAGCCTGCCTAATCTTAATCCGTGTACAAATTCAATCGCTCTTTAGGGCTATCTTCCAAGATCATTCGCTCAAACGGCACCCTTCATTTTAAAGTAAAGGGCCTTCCGTTTTTTAAGAGATGGGAGATTCACAACGTTCTGCTGTCGTTGAGCTGGCCCAGCTTTGTATTTGTGGTTTTTCTGGTATACCTGTTCACCAATGTACTTTTTACACTGCTGTATTTTTTTTCGGGATCGGCCAGCTTCTCAGGCACAGAGGCTACGAGTACCGGACATCTCTTTATTAAGGTATTTTATTTTTCCGCCCAAACCCTCTGTACCGGCTATTTTACCGATACCATTCCTACTTCCATTCGTTCTACTTCACTTGCTGCCATAGAAGCAGTTGTTGGCTTATTTTTGTTTGCGCTGATTACCGGCCTGCTCTATTCCCGGTTTTCCAAACCCAGTTCTAAAATCATCTTTTCGGATAAAATATTATTGAGTCCTTACAAGCAAGGGAATGCACTGATGATCCGAATGGCAAACATTAAGCGCAATCAATTACTTAAGGTGAATGCAGAAGTCATTTTGTTGCTGCGCATCGAGCAGAACGGTGTACCCAAAAACATTTTTTATGATCTGAAGCTGGAACAAAGCAGCATCGCTATGTTGCTCCTGACCTGGACGTTAGTGCACTGCATAGATGAAAACAGTCCGCTTTCATCGTTTTCCGTTGAGGACATTAAGGAAGCCAATGGTGAAATTATTGTTGTGATGGAAGGCTCTGATGACATCTTATCACAAAGTGTCTTCGCCCGAACCTCTTTTGCCGCGAGCGATATCTTAACAGGTGGCCAGTTTCAGCAGATGACGTACGCAGACAAACATCATGTCTTGCACATCGATGTCAGAAAAATCAATCAGTACCTTTAGGTAAATTCCAAATTGTCACCATCCTACAATTCCTGCCGAATTAAAATTTATATTGTCCATAGAAGAGCACTATCGCTAGCCGGAAAGTATTGCACGATCGTCAACAATTTTATTCATCAACGAAAGTGCCGGTATGATTTCGGATCGTATACGGAAACAATATTCGGTTGACGCCGCAACAGCACAATAAATACAATTTATTTGTCAGACACAAGCAGCTGTTTGTCTCGGTGCTGTTAAAACAGAAGACACCGGCTTATTGTAAAAAGGGTTCTTTCATTTTCCGGTTTTGCTTTTCAAATTTTTTTGCTTAAACAAAAAAAAATTAAGGGAATCATCAACAGAAATACCAAAGACGCAGATACAAAAGTATTGTCAGACGACAAAACAGCGATCAGCGTTCAGTAGCACTGAACGACTGGTCTTAATTCAAATAGTCAACCGAAATAAAAAAGCACCTATGTATTTCGATTGTTCGTACCAGGTACGCTGTATTGTTCTGACAGAACCGGCATTTCATCACTAATATTTGGCTTTTATTAAAAAGACATTTTTAGTTCAACTAGATTTTTATATAGGCTATAGATGCTTTGAGACAAGAGCGCAGATTTATTCGGTATATCCTTACCAAAATAACACCTTCTGCTTTGCAGTGAATCTGTTCGCTGAAATACTTATAAAATAAACTCCTGCTTTCACTTTGCCGGAAAGATCCAGCTTGATGACACGTTGCTCTGGCTGGCAATGATAAGTGTAGACCAGATTTCCGGAAACATCATGCACAACGATTGAATAGTTGTCGGCAGGGAGCTGCATCAGATCAACATATACTTTTTTGTCTGTTGAAGGATTAGGATAAACAGAAACAAAAAGGCTCCCATCCACAGACACACTTCTGCTCACCGAGTACATATACTTTCCATCCTGGTCGGTTTCCTTTATCCGGTAAAAATTGATGCCTGCTGCCGGAGAATCGTCCTGCGCTATATAATAATTTATCCCGCTGATATTTGATGCCGGAACCGTGGCAATTGGCTTAAAATGCTGCCCGTCGGTGCTTCTTTCCACAGTAAAATTTAGGACATTCACCTCAGCTGTCGTGGACCAGGTGAGGTTGATCGAATTAGTTTCCTTACTTGCTTTAAACGAAATAAAATTAAGTGGTAATGTGCTGGACTGATCTACAATCACCCACCATGGATAAAAATTGCCAGCTGATACAGAGGAGAAGGTTACCGTATTGGCGGTGGTATTCACAGTTCCTGCGGCAGGAATATCGTTCCACGAATTGATGGTGTTATTCCAGCGCTGCGCCCGCAGACCAGTTTCCGAAATCGTGTTGCTCGCCACAGAATACTCTGCATCAATATACGTCATCACGAGGTTAGTAAGCGATGGCTTTGCAGTATAGCCTGATGCATTGATTTGCCAAAATCTATCGACCACAAAAGCTGAGTTGTCACTGCCGGATGCGTTGGTAAACGAAGAGATGCCGGTAGGAAGGCTGGCACTGTTTTGCCAGCCGGTATGATAGGTAGATAGTAAAAAACTTCCTGCACCCGTCCCGGCGCTTTTAGTAAATAAAACAGGCAGGTAATTGGCCGTACCGTATCCCCAGGGAATAGTGTAAGCGCCGGTGGTAGTACCGATGTTCCATTTAACAATATTATTTTCGCTTTCACCAATGATATGACCGGAATTTCTGGTGATGGCATTGGCCGCGGGATTATCCACCACGAGGTAAACGTTGTTTGCCAGAGTAATGAAGCCGCCGTTAAGAACCAGCTTTGACTGGCTATTACTGAAATGCGAGGTGAGCACAAGTGCTAACAGAATAAATATTTTATTCATAAGAGTACGCTTACAAAATGATCCAGTTGGAACCATCGGACTGTATCCGAATAACATCATACTGGTTGGATAAAACTTTAGTGGCTACGCCATCGATTTGCTGGGTGCCATTTGGATCGACAGTTACGTTCGTTCCCGTGGAGGATACCTTTTTAATGACATATAGTCTTCCACTTATCCCGTTAGCAGAAGGCAGGTTAATGCTGATATTGCCGGAATTATTGCAGATAATTGTGAAATCAGAGATGGTAACGTTGTAGGTGGCTGTTTTTGTTGTAATGGGCATTGATAAGGAACCACCCACTTGCAAAACTGAATTCGGTGCTGCACTGGTTCCAATGGA
>JAYUXA010000244.1:0-2893 GCA_043753245.1 Chitinophagaceae bacterium | reverse complement strand
GTTCCTTTTCCTGCGCTTCGGCAACGCTGGAAGGGACATCCGGCATCGCCCAGCGTTTTGTGATAGGAACCTCTTTATAGAATTTTTTATGATTTGCCTGTATGAGTGTTGCAACATCTTTACCAGGTGCCAGTTCTGACCATTGATTGTAGGTTTCGCTGTCAATGCCTCCTTCCATCCCTTTTTCCATGTAAGCAACAGCCTTTGCGATATTACCTTCTTTTAATGCAATTTTCGACAGGCTGCGATTGGCCTCAGGATGCAGATCGTCCTTTAAAACTGCTTTTTCAAGCAAAGGCTTCGCTTTGGCTATATTGCCCAAACTCAGCCAGGCCTGTCCCAGGTTATTCAACACATTTCCATTTTCAGGCAGCTTATTCGTAACATAACTGAGCACCGGAATGGCCTTTTGGGGTAATCCACTCATGCTTAAACAGGTTGCAAAATTATTCAACAGCAGTTTATCCTGCGGCACTTCTATGCAGGATCTAAGCATGAGGTAAAGAGCAAGGTCATGCTCTTTGTTTATCCAGAAAGCAATAGCGGAATATCCTGTTTCCCTTCCTTTGCCAATGTATTGAGCTGCTTTGGTTTTTTTTACCGGGCTGAGTGATGATTGTGCTTTTTGCAACATGGCATTCAGGTAAACGAGCAGTGCTGCCTCATTAACAGGCGTTCCGGCCACAAGCCATGAACTTGGTTTAGGAATTTTATCAATAGTTGATTTGGGGATATTCGCCATTTGCCTGTTCACCTCAGCCGGGTTTTTTCCCATTTTCCGGACGGCATCATCCATCATCTTTTGCACCTCTGCATCCTCTTCCGGGTCAGTGTGTTCCTTTGCGCTTTTTCTGCCTTCCGCATTTCTTTTTTCGTCGGCTTTTTGCTTTACATCCGGATACAGTCTTTCCCTTTCCATTTGTACCATCATTTCCAGACTGGACTCCGGAAAGCCCATCTTGCTGTAATCGTCGGCTATTTTTTTAAAGTAAACGGCACTGTCCTTTGGCAACTGTGCCATTACAGCAACTCCGGGACAAAAAATACAAATTAAAATATAGAATGCCCTTGTCATATTATAATGAATTAAATGATTTGTCGAAATTTTACTGTTTAGTAATTTTAATATTGCTGATAAAATACTTATCATGCTCTGCGCTGTTGCCACTGCAATTAAAAGCAAAGCATTGTTACGTCATTTTAAAACTTGGGGAAGTTGATCTTCCACTAAAAAAGTTACCCTGATGAAAACTTTTCTTTTTTAAATTTTAAGATCGAATATTTTTTCTGATCAATAAACCGGAACGTTTGAAAAAGTACATTTCAGTTCTCCTGCAAAACCTGTTGTAAAAGTTTGCTCCATGGCATCACCTTTTGTAATTGGCTTGAGGCCTTCTGTCATCATACCCATTATAAAATAACCGCTGGCTTTACCATCTTCAACTTTTTCTATAACGAATTTGCAGTTGGGAGATGTAGCCGGTAAATTTCTTCCAAGTCCTGCATCCACATAAGAAGCCATTGTGCCGTTTGCTATGATGGGAGAAAACTGATAGATGTATGGTTTTTGTACCGCACCATAGTATAACACCGCTTCATTATTACCTATCTCCGCGTACTTCTTTGTTCCGTATAGTGGCTTTTTTTCATTGACTTCTTTAAAATTAAATGTCTCAGGCTTGAGTGTTGTGTTTACCGATTTCAACTCTATTTTAAAATAGTTCTTTTTGCTGTCGCCTTCCTCTTTGCTGGCAATGAATGTGTAGCCCGATTCCCCGGTTTTCATAAACTGTGCATAGGTAAGCGTAGTTGTAAGTATTTTACTTTGCAGCTTAACAACGCTTTCACCGGCAACAGCATCCGCTGACTTATTGGGACTTGTTGCGGGCTTGCCGGTAGTTGCAACAGGCTTTGAATTAGCAGCAGTAACACCCGCCGGTTTTTCATACTTATCCGCTCCGGCTTTAAATATAAATTCTACCCTGCGGTTCTGCGCTTTGCCTTCAGGTGTGCTGTTATCTTGGAGCGGTTGTGTTTCGCCCCTGCCTTCGGTTGTAAGTTTGCTCTGATCTATACCATACTCCGATACTAAAATATTTTTTACTGCTTCTGCTCTTTGGTCAGATAATTTCAAATTGGCGGCATCATCACCATCGCTGTCTGTATGACCCAGGATTTTTACAGGCGATGGGGCGTCTTTCAAAAGTTTACTTACATCAAACAGCGAGCCCATACTTTCCGGTTTTAGTTTAGCCGTACCTGTATAAAATAATAAGTTGCTCACCAGTTTTCCTTCTTCAAAACGGGCACGGGTATCGGGCACATCTTTGGCAATGCGGATGTTGCTGATATAAAAATCAGATCCGCCTACACTGCCAAATGTAAATCCTAGTTGGTTGGGCAGGTATTGTTCGGTTACCGCAGAAAGGTCATAAAGCTTCCTGCCGTTCCACCACATACGAAACCGTTTGCCCTGTACACACATGCTTACATGAACCGGTGTAGTATTGTTGTAGCTAAGATCTTCGGACATGGCATCGGAAAATTTCTTGTTATCCATGCCGTACAGCGAAGCCCTTGATTGTTTACCTCCAGCGCCCAAAATAGATGAAAAATAAATGGCAGGTTTACCACTATTTAAAATATTTTCGTCTGTTACCAGATTACCCCCTGTGTTTATCAGCGAGATATCAAGGCGTGGGTCGTACGTGTTTTTAACAAGTAACAAATCAAATTCTACAGTAAAATTATTCCCCCAACTTTGTTTTTTACTGCGGGTGATGTGCCGGGCACTGGTTGCCGCTAACTTCAACCAGTTGCCCTCCAGTCCATCAATGGTTACTACCTCCGCAGATTGGGAAGTGATCCATCCCAGGGGAGATTCGCCGATATT
>JAYUXA010000243.1:0-2895 GCA_043753245.1 Chitinophagaceae bacterium | reverse complement strand
GTTTTGGAGGAGAACGCATACCTGATATACGCAAGTAAAACATTTTCTATATCCCTGATCTCTGACAGAAACGTTTTTAACAGTTGATTCAGTGCATTGGTGGAGATCCGTTGTTTAAGCCCCTTGTACACTCTTTTTGTTTTTTCTGCTGTGGTCACTGTTTCATGTACAGCGTTAAAAATATTTTTCTGATAATTATCTTCCGAGCTGAAACTAACTTCTTTATACTGATATTCATATACATCAAATACCGCAGATAAAAACCCTTCATAGGTTCCATCATATACGATCAGCATCATTGCTAAAATATTTTTAGTTGAGGAGAAAAATTAGGCTTGTATTTGCTTTGCCCAGCACTAAGGATCTGTTGTTTGATCTTCATGGGCGTATAATCCTTTCTTTCAAAATCAGGACTGCTGCAGACAATAAAATATTTAGCCTTATTCATCGAAATACCTATTTTTTTGAGATGATCCCAATTAAGTTTAGAATATTTTCTGGCAGCGCAGATCTTTTTGGCAGATTGAACTCCAATTCCAGGCACGCGCACAATCAGGCGCAGCTCGGCTTTATTGATATCCAATGGAAAGACCTGCATATTGCGAAGTGCCCAGTTTAATTTTGGATCGATCTCCATATCCAGCAATGGATCTTCGGGCGTAACGATTTCATTTACATTAAATCCATAAAAGCGCATCAGCCAGTCGGCCTGATACAAACGGTTTTCCCGGACGATCGGTACAGGGGTGCCCATTGCCGGCAGGCGATTGTCTGCACTTACCGGAACGTAGCCGGAATAGTACACTCTTTTTAATTGAAATTTTTTATAAAACTGGTCTGCAATAAATAGAATTTGCAGATCTGTTTCCGGAGTAGCGCCAATCACCATCTGTGTGCTCTGTCCTGCGGGGGCAAATACTGGGGTATGTTTAAAAACTTTTTTTTCTTCCTTATGTTGCACGATGGCGTTCCTCAAATAGGTCATTGGCCGGATCATATCATCGCGGTTCTTGTCCGGGGCCAGTAGTTTAAGGCTTTGGGCAGTTGGCATTTCCACATTTATGCTAAGTCTGTCGGCATATAATCCCGCTTCCTGCACCAGTTCATCGCTTGCTCCGGGTATAGTTTTAAGGTGTATATATCCGTTAAAACGATGTTCTGTTCTCAATTTTTTAGCGATCAGCACCAGCCGCTCCATAGTATAATCTGCATTGGAAAAAATTCCTGAACTCAGAAACAATCCTTCTATATAATTTCTTCTGTAAAAATTCATTGTAAGATCTACGACTTCCTGAACAGTGAAAGCTGCGCGTTTAATATCATTGCTCTTGCGACTAACACAGTATGCACAATCGTAGATGCAATGGTTGGTGAGCAGGATTTTTAAAAGAGAAACGCACCTGCCATCTTCTGTGTAAGCATGGCATATCCCGGAACCTGTTGTTCCAATTCCTTTATCTGAATTTTTTCTATTGCTTCCGCTTGAAGAGCAGGACACATCGTATTTGGCTGCATCTGCTAATATGGCTAATTTCTCCAGTACACGATCCGCATTCATAGGGTTAAATATACTAAGTTATTTAGTATTTTAAACACACTGTTTAAGCTTTGCGGGTCTGTAGAGGATTGCTTTAAACAAGATGGAGCTTACTCATTCACCAGCTGAAGATTGAACTGATGAAGGGCGGTATGGTACTTTAAACAAAAAGGTGCTTACTCATACACCAGCTGAAGATTGAACTCATGAATGGTGGTATGGTACTTTAAACAAGATGGTGCTTACTCATACACCAGCTGAAGATTGAACTCATGAATGGTGGTATGGTACTTCAAACAAAATGATGCTTACTCATACACTATTTCATAGTAAAGTGTTTTGTATTTTTTTCCATCTAAAAAAACTGTCCCGTTGATAACAGGAACCTGCACTATGGTACAGTTACCACTGTGGTCTAAAACAAAAACTTTCAGGTTGCCTTTTCGTTTATTGCGGAAGGTTACCTGTACGGGCTCCAGCAAAATGGGTGAGTGCCCAACTTTTAATAACCGGGTAGTATCGGCATTAAACTCCATCCCTGTATTTTTGGCACGGGCCATTGTTGTCACCAATATTTTTTTTGAAGTAGTGAGGTCTTTATTTTTGTCCATACTGCTAACAAATATCACCGCAAATGGATTGGGCGTCTGCAAGGACAGTTCATTTAAATGAACTGTTTTTCCCCCGGTAAATCCTACAATGCCTTTTGTGCCGGGTGAATTAATGGTAAAAAATCCTTTATCGGAATAATCCCAGAGCAACTGCCCGGTAGTAGAACGCACAATTTTTTTAGCAGTATCAAGGTATTTTTTCCATGTGGTATTATTAAAGGCTGCGGAACTGTCAAACGTAAGTGCAACCTTCCCGATGGCTAAAACTTGTTGTGGTGCCTGCGATTCAAAACGTTTTACATCGTATTGCTGCACAATTTTTTCTTCAACGGTCAGTTTTCCTTTTTGTAAATCGCTGATGTTTACATTCTGTTGAAAAACTGTTGCTCCTTCTTTTATATCGTTGCGGTATAACATGGCAGACAATGGTGGGTACAAAGCCAGTTGTGAAGGAGATGTTACATTATATACACCATGAAGGCTTTGAATGGTAGGTGTAAAATCTGAAAGATCCATTGCGAATGCATACGATGCATCCCAACCCTGCAGGCCCATACCGTAGGCGGCTATGATGGGGGAACTTTCCGCCGTCCATTGATTGGGTATTAATGCCATCCATTCTGAAATTTGAAAAGGACGGTTCGCCACCTGCTGAAAACCTGTACTCAACAAGCCGGAACCGGGATAGCTGACCATAGGTTCGTTTTCTATTTTTCCGGGTTGAAAAGTATGACCAGTACCGCCACC
>JAYUXA010000242.1:0-13096 GCA_043753245.1 Chitinophagaceae bacterium | reverse complement strand
TGCTGCCTTTGATATCGGGTCCATACCAGCCGATTGCTGAAGCACTGATCACCGTCTGCACTTTATTTGCCGTCTCTGACAGCACTTTTACAATCAATTCTCCACTGTCTACCCGGCTGTCGGTAATTTCCTTTTTGCGGCTTTCTGTCCATCTTTTGCCGGCTACCCCGGCTCCGGCCAAATGAATGATATGGTCTGCTTCTCCCACTGCTGTGCGATCAATGAACCCTTTTTTAACATCCCACAAAGCATATCTAAGCTGTTCTGATACTTGTTTACGGGATTCGCGGGTTAATATCACCACTTTATATCCTTGCGCTAAAAGCAGTTCAGTCAGCGCCGTTCCTATTAATCCTGTTCCTCCGGTCAAAAGAATTGTTTCCATGTGAAATGATTTGTCATTAAATTTTAAGATTTTATTTAGACCTTAGCACTCAATCTTTGCCGATCAATTAAATTACAACAATGAAGCAGTTATTTGGTTTTACAGCATTGTCTTTATTCTTACTGACCATCCATATTAACACCTTTGCCCAACTAAGGAAGATCCCCGCTGAGGTGACCGACACCTTCAGTGATAAATATCCCGGTGCAAAGGAAGTGGAATGGAAAGACAAACTCACTTCCTTTGCTGCCAGTTTTACCATGGATGATATTGCCTATCTCGCTTACTTCAATACCAGGGGAGTTTGGCAAAGCACCGAACAGGAAGTTACGGAGAGCGATCTTCCTGATGTAGTGAAAGACAGTTACAGCAAAAGTAAATATGCAGACTGGACAATCGAAAACGTGCATAAAATACAACTCCCCGATGAGGAGGTGCGTTACCGCGTGGAAGTTGCTTCCGGGGATATTAAAAAAAGAAATCTTTACTTTAACAGCAAGGGCAGATTATTGAAAGATAACCTGACCCTATAATCACTACACTGCCGTCAGGAGATTCATTTTAAGCTTCTGCCTTATTTTATACAGGCTTCAAATAGTACATTCATGCGCAGCATTTTTATTCTTTGCCTGGCCCTTATTTTCAGTCAGTTATCCTACGCACAATCCGGGAGATGGCAGCAGCGCGTAAAGTATACGATGGACATTAATGTTGATGTTGCGGGTAACCGTTTTACCGGTAAACAAAAATTGGAATACTTCAACAATTCACCGGATACACTGAAGCGTGTTTTCTATCATCTTTACTGGAATGCATTTCAACCCAACAGTATGATGGATGCACGCAGTCTGCATATGGGCAATATCCGTAATAATGGCCGACCGGAATGGGATGGAAGGGTAAAGGATCGTATTTCATCAATAAAGGAAAAGGAGATCGGATCGCAAAAAGTGAGTTCGCTTACCATCAATGGTGTGCAGCAGAACTTAATCGAGCACGAAACCATCCTGGAAGTGCAGCTAGCCAAACCCATTCTTCCCCGATCTAAAACCATCCTGGTAATGGATTTTAATACGCAGGTGCCCCTGCAAATAAGAAGAAGTGGTTACGATGCTGCTAATGGCGTCCAGTTCAGTATGAGCCAGTGGTATCCTAAGATCTGCGAATACGACCGGGAAGGATGGCACCCTAGTCCATATATCGCACGGGAGTTTTACGGCGTCTGGGGAGACTACGATGTAAAGATCACCATTGATAAAAATTATATTCTTGGAGCTACCGGATATCTTCAGCATCCGGAAACGATCGGATACGGGTATGAAGGCAGCGCAAAACTGATGCGTCCTGCAGGCAACAAACTAACCTGGCAGTTCATCGCCCCCAATGTGCATGATTTTGTCTGGGCTGCAGATACCGGATATAAACATCTTGTCCGTAAAATAACAAATGGTCCGGAGATCCATGTGTTGTACAAATCCGGTGAAGAAGTGCAATGGGAAAATGTAGCCAGGGCCGCAGTAGCGGTTTATCCTTATATTATCAGGAATTTTGGCGCTTATCCCTACAAACAATATTCATTTATTCAGGGTGGTGATGGAGGTATGGAATATCCTATGGCCACATTGATTGCCAATTCAGGTCTCGGAACCGTTTTTCACGAATGGATGCACAGCTGGTACCAGGGAATGCTGGGTACCAATGAATCCTTATATGCCTGGATGGATGAAGGATTTGCCCAATGGGCCACGAATAAGGTACAGAATTATTACCGGGAAACGGTGATCAGGAAGAAGTTTGCAGACGACCCGGCCAGTCTTCGTAAAATGGATTCAATGGATAATATGCTTCCTAAAGATCAGGTCAGTGATTACGCAAGTTATTATTATATCGCTAAAAGTAATATTGAGGAACCGTTGAGCACGCATGCTGATCATTTTGAAACCAATACGGCTTACAGTGCCGGGGCGTATTCAAAAGGATGTGTATTTCTTTCTCAACTGGGTTACATCATTGGCGATTCTACCCTTGGAGTCATAATGCTGGAATATTATAAACAATGGCGGTTTAAACATCCGGATGTAAATGACTTTATACGTATTGCCGAAAACATTAGTAGCATTAAATTAGACTGGTATAAAGAATATTGGATCAACACTACGAAAACCATTGATTATGCTATCGACAGTTTGTGGGAAGATGGCGGAAAAACAAAGATCCGCTTGAAAAATGCCGGCCATCTTCCAATGCCCATTGATGTTCTGATCACCTATAAAGACGGCACTAAAGAAATGGCATATATCCCTATGTACCTGATGTTTGGCGAAAAGCCGGTGGAAAATAAAAATATTCCCCGTATTGTTTTTCCGGATTGGAAATGGACGCATCCTACTTACACTTTTGAAGTGAATAAAAAAATAGCTGCGGTTAAAGTAATAGAGATCGATGCCACCCAGCGAATGGCAGATGTAGAGCGAAAAAACAATAAGTTAGAAATACCCTGGTAAAGATCAGCGGCCGTAAAATTTATTGATGGCTTCTACTTTATTGTGAACATGTAATTTCTCATAAATATGATACACATGTTTACGGACCGTTTCCTGGCTTATAAAAAGGTACCCGGCAATTTCTTTATAGAGTAATCCTTTGGCAAGGTGTTCCAGAATTTCTTTTTCCCTGTTCGACAAAACATTTAAAGAAGCATTTTTGACAGGTACAGGTTCTGTTACCGGTTGTTTAAAGTTTTGAAACGCAGCTACTACTTTTCGTGCGATCTGACTGCTCATCGGAGCACCGCCTTCTCTGAGTTCCTGAATCGCCTCTACCAGTTTTTGCGGAGTTGTTTTCTTTAAAATATAACCGCTTGCCCCTGCCTGGAGGGCTTCGAATATTTTTTCATCGTCCTCGTAAACCGTACACATCATAAACAGCATCTCCGGGTGGTCTACCTTAAGTTTTCGTACGCAGTCAATTCCGTTTTCTCCTTCGCCCAGATTGATGTCCATTAACACTACTTCGGGTTTAAGCAATGGTAACAGTTCCAGCGCATCTTCTGCATTTTCAATGCCGGCAAGCAGTTTATAACCTTCAGACATGGTAATAATCTGTTCAAGCGCCGCTCTGATATCCTTGTTGTCGTCTACAATACACACAGTCGTCTCCATAGTGTGTAAAGGTCTGACGTTTTTCGCAAATGAGAAATACCACGAACTGGTAATTATACACAGCGCCTGGTTAAACTATAAGGAAATCAGGGCACAGGCACATACAATACAAACTTCTCTTTAAAAATTTCCAGCTTGAAGAGTTCTGCGATTTCCATTAGTTTAGGCCGGCACTCGCTTGTCGCAATCTCTGCAGTCAGATCACCGCCTTTTAAACAGATCAGTCCGTGCGGAACAGGAAGAGCATCTGCTTCCGCATCCTGATGAAAACGTGCTTTTGTATTCAGCAGGGGTTTTGACCATTTCCATAATTCAGCCAGCGGGGCAACCGCCCTGGAGGTCACTGCGTCAAATCTGCGGCCTTTTATTTCTTCGGCTCGCATGTGGCCGACCGTAACATTTTTCAACCCCAGCGCTTCTGCAATAGCCTGTACCACCTTTATTTTTTTACCAATGCTGTCCACCAGATAAAAATGAACCTCCGGGAAAAAAATGGCCAGAGGTATACCAGGAAATCCTCCACCGGTTCCGATATCCAGCACATTCATTCCTTTTTTAAATTCAAATACTGCAGCTACTGACAGCGAATGCAGTACGTGTTTTTCATAAAGGCTGTCCTCATCTTTGCGGGAGATCACATTGATCTTGCTGTTCCAGTCTTTGTAAAGTCCCTCCAGTGCTGTAAACTGACTCAGCTGCAGTTCGGTAAAATCATTAAAATAATGGGTGATCAGTTCCAGCTTTTCTTTGTCTTTTTCCATAGCGCGGGGGCGAAAATAAAATAATAAAAAAACATCCAGATATCAAATAGCCAATACCACGCAAACAGATCTTTTTCATCCAGCTGTTCCATTGCTTTATAGTAAATAATCCCCTGTGACACCAACCGGATCAGAAACACACTGCAAACCAGCCGCCAGTCGAAGTAAAAGCAACAGACCACGAACAAAGGATAGAATAAAAAATGCGTGAGCGAATAGGTGCCCAGAAAAAATTTATGGACCGGTTTATAAAATTTGCTTGTGGAGTAATGCCGGATTTTTTGTCTGAACCAGTCTCCGAAGTGTTTCTTCGGTTCCGAGAGCGTAAATGCATCTTTATCCATCACGATGTTTGTATTGGTGCGGGTAGCTACCTGGTTGATGAAAAGATCGTCATCGCCTCCGGGAACATGATTGATGGAAGAGAATCCTTTATTTTGAAAAAACAATGATTTTTTGTAAGAAAGATTTCTTCCGGTGCCCATATACGGAATTCCGGATAAGGCATAGGAAAAATACTGCAGCGCAGAATGAAAGGTCTCAAAACGGATCATTTTATTTAATGCGCCGGGTCTTTTATAGTAAGCCCCGTATCCAAGTACCACTTCTATATGGTCGTCAAAACCATCCTGCATTTTCGTGATCCAGAATTCACTGGCCGGCACACAGTCGGCATCGGTTAGCAGCACGATCTCATGCCTGGATTCTTTTATGCCCATTGACAGCGGATATTTTTTGCCTGGAATTCCCTTAGCCTCCTGCTCAAGATTTACAATATGCATATCCTTGAAGGTCTTTTTAAATTCTTCCAGAAGGTAGCGGGTCTCATCCTGACTGTTATGGTTTACCACTACAATTTCGTGGGTAGAGGTATAGGTCTGCACCAGCAGACCGGGTAAGTTCTTTGCCAGATTGGTGGCTTCATCCCTGGCACATACGATCACGCTGACCGGATGCTGCTGTGATTTTTCTTTATTTTTTACTTTGAAATAAGAAACCTTGCGAAAAAAAAACCAATGATATAATAATTGAATGAAAACCGTAATACACAGAAAATAGAAAAGCATCTGCGAAAATAAGGATTTAGTACTTTTGTTATTATGGAAGTAAACGATCTTTTGGTGGAAAAGCTGGCTACACTGGCCCGACTGAGCTTCGATGATCAGGAAAAGTTGGAGATAAAAGCAGATCTTCAGCAGATGATTTCATTTATCGAAAAATTGCAGGAAGTGAATACCGACGGCGTAATTCCCCTGCTGCACATGAGCAGTAATATCAATATGCTGCGTGATGATATCGTAAAAGGATCCATCACCAGAGAAGAAGCATTAAGGAACGCCCCCGATGCGGACGGCACTTTTTTTAAGGTACCTAAGGTGATTAAAAAATGATCCCGAACGCTATCATACATCTGGAAGACATTCATAAAAGTTATTTTATGGGCAAGCAGGCAGTAACCGTACTGAAAGGTATCTCCATTGACATCCTGCGAAACGAATATGTTGCTCTGATGGGCCCCTCCGGTTCGGGCAAAAGCACGCTCATGAATATTCTGGGGTGCCTGGACTCTCCTACCTCAGGATCTTATATTCTGAACAACCACGATGTAAGTAAAATGCAGGACGATGCGCTGGCTGGCGTGCGTAATAAAGAAATTGGTTTTGTATTTCAGCAGTTCAACCTGCTACCCAGAATGACGGCGCTCGAAAACGTAGCGCTGCCCCTGGTTTATGCCGGCATTCCTAAAAAACAACGACTGGAACAGGCTATGGAAGTGGTTAAAAAAGTTGGATTAGAAGATAGAAGTCATCATAAACCCAACGAACTTTCGGGTGGGCAATGCCAGCGTGTGGCTATTGCCCGTGCACTGGTGAATAACCCCTCCATCATCCTCGCGGATGAACCTACCGGAAATCTCGACTCCAGAACATCCGAAGAAATAATGGAAATGTTTCACATTATTCATCAGGGTGGCAACACTGTCGTGCTGGTTACTCACGAAGAAGGTATCGCTAATTATGCAAAACGCATTATCCGGCTTCGGGACGGGAAAATAGAATCTGATGAAAAAGTAAAATCACCGACGCATGTCTCTTAAAATATATACTAAAACCGGTGACCTTGGCCATACATCCCTTATTGGCGGCACAAAAGTACTGAAGAGTCATATCCGGATAGAAAGTTACGGTACGGTGGATGAGCTGAATAGTTTTATCGGCCTGCTGATTGACCAGATAACTGACCAGCTTTCGAAAGAAGTTCTTAACGAAATTCAGGACAGACTGTTCACTATTGGTTCTTCGCTCGCCTGTGATCCGGATAAAGAACCTAAAATGAAACTTCCTGATCTTCAGGAAGAAGATATTCTGAAGCTGGAAAAGGAAATAGACCGTATGAATGAAATACTGCCGGTGATGCGGGCATTTATTTTACCAGGTGGAAGTATGGCAGTCTCTTCTGCCCACATTGCCCGTTGTGTTTGCAGAAGGGCAGAGCGGCATTGTGTAGGTATGCTGGAGCAGCATCTGTTTATTGACCCACTGGTGATCAAATACCTTAACAGGCTAAGTGATCATCTGTTTGTTATGGCCCGGTATATAGGGCATACTTCAGGAGTGCAGGAAACAGAATGGAAGCCCAGGATCAGTATTCGTCCTCATTAAAAAAGAAGTCTTCCTGGCTTGGAAAATCAGGGTAAATGTCCTCAATTCCTTCATAGATCTCTCCTTCATCTTCAAGTTCCTGGAGATTCTCTACCACTTCAATGGGCGCACCGCTACGGATCGAATAATCAATCAGTTCGTCTTTTGTAGCTGGCCAGGGTGCATCCTCAAGGTAGGAAGCTAATTCAAGTGTCCAAAACATTGTTGCCGTTTTAATTGAATTACCCAGAAGAGGATAATTTGCGCAAAAGTAACGGTAATGATGAAATATCCAAATCTATCTTTTAAAATTATTGCAAAAACCACATTCTGACTTCCGGACGGCAGGTTTGTACTATCTTGACGGGCTGATAGTTAACTATGTTACAGGCTACGGGGATATATAAAAATTACGGGGAATTAGAGGTACTAAAAGGTGTTGACCTGACCCTGGCAAAGGGGGAAGTAGTTAGTATAGCGGGTCCTTCGGGATCCGGAAAAAGTACCTTACTTCATATTCTCGGCACATTGGACAGGCCGGATAAGGGAAGTATAACGATCAGTGGTCAGCAGGTAAATTCGATGAATGACAAACAGGTAGCCGCATTCAGAAACAGCCATATTGGGTTTGTATTCCAGTTTCATCATTTACTCCCGGAATTTTCGGCGCTCGAAAATGTATGTATTCCCGGATGGATCAGGGGCACACCCCGGAAACAAGTGGAAGAACGGGCTGCTGCACTGCTGGATTCGCTGGGGCTGTCTCACCGGCTTAAAAATAAACCATCAGCGCTGTCCGGCGGAGAGCAGCAACGGGTGGCGGTGGCGCGGGCCCTGATCAATGAGCCTCAGATTATTTTTGCGGATGAACCTTCCGGCAACCTCGATTCTGCCAATGCCCGTGACCTTCACCAGCTTTTTTTCGATCTGCGTAAACAGTTCAACCAGACTTTTCTTATTGTGACCCATAACGAAGACCTGGCACGTATGAGCGACCGTATATTGTATATGAAAGATGGAAAGATGCAATAACAAACCTTATTCCTGCATCTGGTCAATAACGGCGTGGGTTACGCCGGTAGAAGAAAATCCTCCATCGTGAAAGAGATTCTGCATAGTGACCATTTTCGTGAGGTCGCTGAATAAAGTGACGCAGTAGTCCGCACATTGTTCTCCCGATGCATTACCCAGAGGACTCATTTTTTCCGCATAACTGATAAAGCCATCAAATCCTTTTACTCCGCTACCCGCAGTGGTGCGCGTTGGAGATTGTGAAACCGTATTAATCCTGACTTTATTTTTCAGCGCATAATGGTAACCGAAACTGCGCGCAATACTTTCCAGCAGTGCTTTTGCATCCGCCATCTCACTGTAATCAGGAAAGGAACGCTGTGCAGCTATATAAGTAAGTGCTACCACACTGCCCGATTCATTTAATGCATCCATATCCCACGCGGTGCGTATCACTCGGTGAAATGACAGGGCAGAAATGTCCATGGTCTTTTGTGTAAAATTATAATCCAGCTCTGTATATTGTTTTCCTTTGCGCATATTGAGGCTCATGCCTACCGAATGGAGTATAAAATCAATCCTGCCCCCAAAATGCTTCATCGACTCTTCGAATAATTTCCGAAGGTCCTCCATATTAGTGACATCCGCTCCGATCACCGGTGCATTCACTGCCTCAGAAAGTTTATTGATCTCTCCCATTCTCAGGGCTACGGGAGCGTTTGTCAGCACCAGCTGTGCCCCTTCTTCATAACAACGCAATGCCGTTTTCCAGGCTATTGATTTTTCATCCAGAGCTCCAAAAATAATTCCTTTCTTTCCTTTCAATAAATTATACGACATGGGTACTGAAAATTTTCACAAAAATAAGGGGTTATCTGCCTAGTTCATCACCATTTCACGGGCATTTGCCAATGCTGCTGCTGTAGGTTTTTCACCACTGAGCATTTTTGCAATAGCCGTAATGCGTTCTTCACCCGATAACTGACGGATATTTGTCCGTATAGCATCGTTGCGAATGTCTTTGTACACGAATAAATGCACATCTGCTTTGCCCGCGATCTGAGGCTGATGCGTGATGGTAATCACCTGCCGTTTTTGCGCAAGTCCGTTCATGATCACTCCTACCTGTTTTGCGGCTTCGCCAGATATACCGGTATCAATTTCATCAAAGATCAGGGTGGGAAGATCCATTGATTCTGCCACCAGTGATTTGATGGATAACATCAGCCTGCTGAGTTCCCCGCCTGAGGCCACCTTACGTATAGGTTCGAATCTATTGCTGAGGTTGGCATCGAATAAAAATTCAACGGCATCAGCTCCGGAAAGATCAGGCGTTTTAAGTTCCAGACCGACTTTTAAACGGGCATTGGGCATGCCTACCTGTACCAGCAACCGGTTGACCTTTTCCTGCAACGGACCTGTTTCTTTATTTCTGTTTTTAGAAATTCCTGCAGCAGCTTCTTTAAGTTGGTTAAAGTAAAGAAGCGTTTCTTTTTCTTTCTGGTCAATGCGTTCCCCAATGTGTAAAACAGCCAGCATTTTTTCTTCAAACTCTTTTTTAATCACTATTAATTGAGAAGTAGTTTGTACACTGTGTTTTTTCAATAGTTTATACCCGATAGCTATTCTATCATTTAATTGTTCTATCCGTAGAGGATCATGATTCACTTCGTCATTTAATCGTTCCACTTCTTCTGCAATATCCTGCAATTCTATTTGTGCAGAAAGCAGGCGCTTCAATAATTCCTGCACACCAGTGTGGTATTTTGCATAACCATCCAGTTGCTGGTGTATGGATTTTAGCTGTTGTACCAAAGGCTGATCGCCACCGGATAAAGAATCGGATGCTTTTGTAAGCCCGGTTTTAATATCTTCTGAATGACTAAGTATCTTTAATTCATCATCCGCATTCTCCAGTTCATTTTCTGTAAATGCAGCCTGGTCAAGTTCTTCCAATAAAAATTTATGGTAATCGTATTCTTTGTTAAAGGATGTTTTTTGTACAAGCAGCTGATTCAATTCCTCCTGGGATAATTTCCACCTGCGAAAAAGCACTTGATACTTCTGGAGTAAGCCAGCGTTACCGGCAAGTGCATCCAGTACTTCCCGTTGAAATCCTGAATCGGATAAAGAGAGGGTATCAAACTGGCGGTGAAGATCGACCAGCAAAGAGCTTACCTGTTTTAACTGATCAAGATTTACTGGCGTGTCGTTGACAAAGGCTCTTGATTTACCATTCGGAGCGATCTCCCTGCGAATAATTATTTCATCGTCGCATTCCAATTCATTGTCGAGCAGTACCTGCTTAAGATATGTTTTAGTATCAACCGAAAAAGTTCCTTCTACAATACATTTTTTTTCTCTGTTCAATAGCACAGAAGTATCGGCACGATCGCCGAGTATCAAAGAAAGTGCGCCCATAAGTATGGATTTACCTGCGCCGGTTTCTCCGGTGATCACGTTCAGTTTTGAAGAAAAATCAATGATAATCTCGTCTATGATAGCGTAATTATGTATGTGCAGCGTTCTTAGCATGAGGAGTACAAATATAATATTTCGTCTTTAAGCATTCTCATTAAATTATAGGATGAAAAAGATGAATTGTCCCCGTTTTCGCAATCAGGGAGTATTTCTTAATATACCCGCTTTGGCACGCTGGTCCAGTGAATTTTTATAGTCATGGTCTTTCATACGAAGGCATCGGCCAAACCAGTACACCGCAGTTTTAGACTCTTTTCTTACTTCATAAATATAGGCCAGCTGCAATGCAGATCTTGCCGCATAATATTCTTTTTGGTGTTGACCCAACAAAATTACCTTCTGATAAAAAGCCATCGATTCTTCATCCCGGCCCAGGTCATCGTACAGCCTGGCCACCCTGTACGTAAATTCAAGCCTGTTCCCTGGTGAAAAATCTTCCTGGGTTTTACCCTGCAGCAACCGTAATGCATCCATATAGTAACCTCCATCGTTGAGCAATCTTGCACTGAGCAATAATTTATCCGGCCAGATTGCGGAAGAGGCTTCTTTAAAGGCTACCTTATCTGCATCGGCATCTGTACTTCCTTTTTGCAGAACAAGCTTCCGGTATTGTTCCGCACGCACCATGTCCCCTTTCAGATAATGATACCAGCTCAATCTATGCAGTACGTCTTTCAGGTAATAACTTCCTTTGAAACGATTCAGGAAGCGTTCAAAATAAATCGCCGCATCCGCACTCAGGTGATTCATTTTAGCATATCCCATTTCTAGATCCCATATGGAGGTTTGCAGGTATTCGGAAGAGGTATTTCTGGAATTGATGATCTGCTCTGCATTGGAAGACTGTTGGTTATTAATACTTAGGTTTACCGATAAGTAAGTGAACAGGTAATTGTTTTTAATATCCAGCTGATGTGATCTCATATACTGAAAGACATCGTTTCGTTCATTGCTGATATAGAATTTCAGAAAGAGGTAATGAAAGGTCGCTTCATCGCGAAAAAGCATTGCCCATTCATCACGCTCAGAAAGAAACTGTTCCAGTTGCTGCATGCCATTTATACCTGACGATTTTAATCCGAATAAATTGCCCAGCCATTTATATCCATCGGGTATCGTAGATACTGCTACTTTCATGGCGCCGTTGTAAAAGCTATTGGGACTGAAACCAGGAAATTTTCGCTGGTTCTCTTTGATATCCAGAAAAGCACGGCGCAGTTGCCATCCTCCATCCCACTGGTATCCGAATTTCAACCGTACCGATGCCCATTGAAAATTGATCACGGCCTTTGTAAACAGAAAGAACGGGGAAGAAGCAGGTCCGTTGTTCATTGCCTGAATCCTGGTATCCATCATCATGCGCCTTCTGGAATACTGCTGTGGATCTTCATTAAAAAATAACGTAAAGAAATCAATATAATTTTCGAGAAACAAAGGGATCAGGTTGTCCGGATGTATTCTTTTTTCCAGATCGATCAGTTGCTGACCGTTGTTTAATTTAAGTTTGATGATCTCCTTGTAAGCTGCACGGCAGTTGGGATTGAAGTCGAAGTTTTTTTCGGCACAACTGAATAAAGGTAAAAGTAGCAGGATTAATATCCGGGGCATGCTGCAAGTTGCAGAAAAAGAAGCACAATGCCCGGCAGGCGCATAGCCATTATCAGAATAAAAACCGGAAGGGATGGAATCGTTGCTTACCGGAAGAGTGAATCAATCCGAAACGTCCTGATGGAGGTAAAATTACAAAACCGCCCTCATCGGGGGCGGTTTTGTAACTACAATATGCGGAAGAAATTATTTTATTTCAATGCTGTCAAATAAATCACGGTCTGTAAGTATGCGACCGCAATTCTCACACACAATTATTTTTTTGCGTTGCTTAATTTCACTTTGACGCTGAGGGGGAATGGCATTAAAACATCCGCCGCAGGCATCTCTTTCTACAGGCACTACAGCCAGACCATTACGATAATTAGACCGTATGCGGTCATAGGATCCTAATAGCCGTTCTTCAACTTTTTCACGTGCCTCTGAAGAGAGTTTATTAAAATGCCTTTCTTCTTTTTCAGTGGCAGAAATGATCTTATCCAGTTCACTTTTTTTAGTGACCAGGACGGATTCTTTTGCAACCAGGTTTTTCTTTGCTTTATCGAGCACCACTACTTTTTCAGCGATCTCTTCATTTGCATCCTTAATATGTTTTTCAGCGAGCTTCATCTCCAGCTGCTGCATTTCTATTTCCTTATTGATCGCTTCAAACTCACGGCTGTTCTTTACGTTCTCGCTCTGCTTTTCGTATTTGGAGATCAGCCCTTCAGCTTCCTTAATCAGTTCTTTTTTCTGATTGATGAATTCCTGAATCCCATTGATCTCTTCCTCTATGCGGGTATGTCTGGCTTGTAAACCAGTAATTTCGTCTTCGAGGTCGCTCACTTCCATCGGTAATTCTCCTTTCAGAACATGAACTTCATCTATTTTAGATTCAACTTTCTGAAGTGAAACAAGTGAGGTTAATTTTTCCTCAACAGAATAATCTTTTACATTAGCCATATTAGATGCCTGATTTTCGGGTTATATTCCTGTGAAGTAATTGACCGGGTTGGTTTTTACTTCAGATTTCAGGACGGCAAAGGTAGGGAATTTTTGCAGCAACAG
>JAYUXA010000241.1:0-2897 GCA_043753245.1 Chitinophagaceae bacterium | reverse complement strand
TCACAGGCAAAAAATATGATTTCAGTGACAGCAAGGAAGCCGTTGCTTTCCGGGTACTTGCAGATCATATCCGTGCCATAGCATTTACTATTGCTGATGGACAACTGCCCGCCAGTACCGGTGCCGGTTATGTGATCAGAAGAATACTTCGCAGAGCAGTTCGTTATTATTATTCTTCGCTCGGATACAAGCAACCCTTGCTGTACCAGCTGCTTCCCTTGATTGCAATAAAGTTTAAATCTGTATTTCCGGATCTCTCCGCCCAGCTGGATTTTGTAAAACGCGTAGTACGGGAAGAAGAAGAGGCTTTTTTAAGAACGCTTGAAAAAGGATTAAAGCGCATGGATGACCTTCCATTGAAGTACTGGCAGTCCAAAGCAACCTTAATTTTTGGAGAAGAGAACGATCCTGAAATTCCTATGGCTGAACATACGCAGCAGTCCCGCAAAATGCACTATGCCGAACAGCAGATTCAGCATAAAACACCTATTGAACTGGATGGAAAAATGGCATTCGAACTGTACGATACCTTTGGATTTCCGATCGATCTTACTAAACTGATAGTAAAAGAAAAAGGATGGAGCATCGATGAAAAAGGTTTTGAAGCAGAAATGCAGTTGCAAAAAGACCGTTCCCGTGCTGCTACCACTATTGATACGGAAGACTGGATCAGCCTGAGCAGTTCCGATAAAACAACTTTTGTCGGGTACAATGATCTGCTGATCGAGACAGAAGTGGTTAAATACCGAAAAGTAAAATCCCGGGGTAAAGAGCAGTACCAGCTAGTGCTGGCAGCAACCCCTTTTTACGCGGAAAGCGGGGGCCAGGTGGGAGATACCGGCAGCCTCACTTTTGGAACGGAGTCTGTCCAGGTCACTGATACTAAAAAAGAGAATAATTTAATTGTTCATTTTACAAACACATTACCCACTTTTATTAATGGTCCCGTAACGGCTTCCGTGAATTTTGAACAGCGTTTAAATACCACGTACAATCATACCGCTACTCATCTGATGCATGCTGCACTACGGCAGGTACTGGGTCATCATGTATCGCAGAAGGGCTCGCTGGTTACCGGGGAACTGTTAAGGTTTGATTTCGCTCATTTTTCTAAAATGACCGATGAAGAGCTGCGGCAGGTGGAAATAATTGTCAATGAAAAGATCAGACAAAATATTCCGGTAATCACGAAAGAGCTGCCTAAAGAAGAAGCGTTAAAGCTTGGTGCCATGGCGTTGTTCGGGGAAAAATACGGCGATACCGTGCGGGTAGTAATTGCAGATAAAGAATATTCCGTGGAATTATGCGGAGGCACTCATGTGGGGCATACCGGGATGATCGGCGTATTCTCTATTACCTCCGAAACTGCTGTTGCATCCGGTGTCCGCAGGATCGAAGCGGTAACGGGTGCAGTGGCCATGCGCTCTTTTATGGAACGGCTTGGCCAGTTTAAAAATATCAATGAGCTGCTAAAAACCAAAGATCCATTGAAATCCATCGAAAAACTTCTCGATGATAAGAATGCATTGGAGAAAAAAGTGGAAAGTCTGGAAGCAAGACATCTGGTACAGGTAAGAAATGAATTGCTGCAGAAAGATGAAATCATCAATGGGGTAACTTTTGTGGGCGATGTAGTGGAAGTGAGCAATCCTGAGGCGTTAAAAAAGCTCTGCTATGATCTGAAAAACAAACTCCACGATTATGTTGCAGTCGTCTGCGCAAATATTGGCGGTAAACCATTTGTAGCGATCGGTATTTCAGATACGGTGGTGGCAGCCCGGCAGCTGGATGCGGCAAAAATGATCCGCGACCATGTTGCGCCAATGATCAAAGGCGGAGGCGGGGGTCAGAAATCACTTGCGACAGCAGGGGGCACCGATTCTTCCAACCTAAAAGAAGTGATCGACACCATCAGAAAGCTATTGTAGACTATTGTTATGGAAGATCTGATATGCAATTCAGTCGTTATTAACTACTACAAGTCATTAGCTTTTCCTTTCAGTGTGAAAACTGATATCGAAATACCTGATCGATGCCAACAAGAAGCTATTGCACCTGACATTACGATAAAATCTGATAAATAAATTAACATTTCCGAAAGTTTTCGTAGTTCAGATTCTTTCCTATATTTGATGTACGAAACTTGACGTAGTTAATTCATCTGAAAATCAATTATCATGAAACATTATTTTTTACCATTGATGGCGGCACTGCTTTTTGCCGGCCATGTTTCAATGGCCCAGGGAAAATTGGACGAAAAACAAAAAAATACCCGGGAAGACCTGCCCCGGCCGGAAAACAGTAAGGGTATGAAGGAGTACGATGAGATCATCATTAAACGAAAAAATGAAAGCAGTGATGAAAAGCTACTCGTGGAGATAAAAGGTGATGAGGTTTTTATCAATGGTAAACCGATCGATGATTTTATTGACGATTCCGTTTCTGTTCTGCTCCGTTCTCCCAATCATTTTAAATTTAAGATGGCTTCACCCTTTCATGGCCGGCCCGGCGCGTGGATGAATGTTGATGAAAAAAATAATTTTACCCCTTTTCTCGGAGTAATGACCAACGGAGTATCGGATGGCTGCCAGGTGATCAGTGTAACTGGTGCTGCAGAAAAAGCAGGATTAAAAAAGGACGATATTATTACCAGCATCAATGATAAACCTGTTGCTGACCATGAACAGCTGACCGCCGTTATCCAGGCGTTGAAACCGGATGACAATATCAGGATCGCCTACAAGCGCAAGGGCAAAGAGATGAAAACCACCGCCACCCTTGGTAAAAGATCCGCAATGTTGACCTCACCAGGAAACGAGGATGAGGATAATGAATTTTTCGGAGTTCCTGAACCTCCTGTTCCACCGATGCCTCCGGAAGTATTTGGCTTTGGCCCA
>JAYUXA010000240.1:0-2903 GCA_043753245.1 Chitinophagaceae bacterium | reverse complement strand
CAGGGAAAACTAAATATTCAGAACTGGAAAGAAAAAACACGCTGCTCCTAATCCTTAAATTTCTTTTTTAGTTCCATTAATTTAGATTGAAATGGATTTAAGGTTTCAGGTTTAACCGTCCTGCCAGCAATAGGTTTACGCACAGGGATTATAACCTGCTCATTTTTTGCGCCCTTCATAGATAAAGAAATTCTTTTACGGGCCACATCCACTTCTGTAACGGTTACGGTCACCTGCTGCTGCAATTTGACAGCCTGATTGGGATCGCTGATAAACGTATTGCTCATCTGTGAAATATGCAGCAATCCATCCTGCTTTACACCTATATCCACAAACGCACCAAAATTCGTGATATTGGTAACGATACCCGGCACCACCATACCGGGTTTTATATCATCGATACTTTTAATTTTATCGTCAAACCGAAATTCAGCTGCCTGTGCGCGCGGATCGCGGCCGGGTTTCTCCAGTTCCTTTAATATATCGTCTATGGTAAATTGGCCAATATCTCCGGTGATGTATTTTTTCCGTTCAATTTGTTTTTGGAGAGAAGCATCAGCAATAAGGTCTTTAACAGAACAATTCAGATCACTGGCCATAGCCTCCACCACAAAATAACTCTCCGGATGCACGGCACTGTTGTCGAGAGGATTAACGGAGCCGCCTATGCGCATAAATCCCGCAGACTGCTCAAAGCTTTTTGGGCCCATGAGGGCCACTTTTTTAATTTCGTCCCTGCTTTGGTAAGGTCCATTCTTCAACCGGTATTCCACAATGTTTTTCGCAAGCGTGCTGCTTAACCCGGAAACATATCCCAGCAAATGCCTGCTGGCGGTATTCACATCCACTCCAACATGGTTCACGCAACTTTCCACTACCTTATCCAGTTCTTCTTTTAATTTGGTCTGATTAACGTCGTGCTGGTATTGCCCAACGCCAATCGATTTGGCATCTATCTTGACCAGTTCACTCAGTGGATCCAGCAATCTTCTGCCGATACTGATCGATCCGCGAACCGTGACATCTTCGTCCGGAAATTCTTCCCTGGCGACCTCTGAAGCAGAATAAATCGAAGCACCGCTTTCATTTACCATGAATACACTTACTGCCTTGCCAAAATCAATTCCTCGAACCAGCTGTTCTGTTTCCCTGCCTGCAGTTCCATTACCTATTCCTATTGCATCGATAGCGTATTGGTCCACCAGTTTTTTCAGCTCCTTTGCAGAAGCCGTTGTTTCCATCTGGGGCTGATGAGGGAAGATAGAAACATAATGAAGAAAATTACCCTGGGCATCCAGGCAAACGACCTTACAACCTGATCTGAACCCAGGATCGATCGCCATTACTTTTTTGGAACCCAGGGGTGCAGCAAGCAGCAGCTGACGCAAATTTTCTGCAAATACTTTTATGGCTTCGTCATCCGCGCTGTTTTTTCCAATGAGTCTGAATTCATTTTCAATAGAAGGCTTCAGTAATCTCTCAAAAGAATCGGTTATTGCTGCAGTTACCTGCACTGCGGAAGTATTACTCTTCTTAATAAATATATCTTTTAGCGCATCAAATGCATCCTGCTGTCCGATAATAATATCCATAGACAAAAAACCTTCTTTCTCCCCCCTTCTTATGGCCAGGATCCGGTGCGAAGGACAATTCGCCAGCAACTGGCTGAATTCAAAATAATCGCGGTATTTCTGTGCCTCTTCAGTATCTTTTTTTGATTTCAATACTTTTGAATTAAGCATTGCGTTGGACTTAAACAGCAACCTGACCGCATTTCTTGCCTGTTCATTTTCAGCGATCCATTCGGCTATAAT
This sequence comes from Chitinophagaceae bacterium, assembly GCA_043753245.1. GTDB lineage: Bacteria > Bacteroidota > Bacteroidia > Chitinophagales > Chitinophagaceae > Flavitalea. The sequence goes on along the minus strand of JAYUXA010000240.1, from coordinate 1,089 downwards.
ATCCCGAGCACCCTGTAAGGCCTCCTCTTTAGTAGTAACCGTGGCAGTGATAAACTGCTCTGCAGCTGCATCAGGATCTGTAACCGGATCCAAAGTATTATCAATGCCGATACTAAAACCCTGTTGTAATAAAATCAGTACGGCAAGTGGTTGTAATCCGTTTTCTACAGCAGTACCCGCACGGGTTTTTCGTTTAGGTTTGAACGGAAGATAGATGTCCTCCAGTACGGTTGCATCAAAACTATTATGTATGCGTTGTTTTAATTCATCGTTCAATTTCCCTGCTGCTTCAATCGTTTTTAATACCGTTTCTTTTCTTTTCTCCAGTTCGGTATAGTATTTAATCCGTTCGACTATATCATTGATCTGCACCTCGTCTAAATTACCGGTAGCTTCTTTTCGGTAACGGGCCATAAACGGCACTGTCGCTCCTTCCATATGCAGCTGGTGGACATTATCAACCTGCCTGACACCGATATTCTGCAGTTCTGCTATTTTGTGGATATACTTTTTTTCCATTCTATAAATTTTCCGGATCGCGAATGTAAGTCAATTTATTACATAGCTAAAACAACGAAAAGGCAAGGCAGCATAACCATTTCTTTGCAGAATTTTGTGCTTAACTTCGCGGCTTTGCGGGAAATCCTCAATATATTTTACCATGAATATTAAGAACAGCATTCTGGAAACGATAGGCAACACACCGCTGGTAAAGTTACACCGGGTTACCAGGGGACTGCCTTGCACCGTGGTAGCGAAGGTGGAATATTTCAATCCGGGACATTCGGCAAAAGACCGCATGGCGATCAGGATGGTGGAAACAGCGGAAAAAGAAGGAAAGCTTAAACCGGGGGGAACTATAGTGGAGTGCACTTCAGGCAATACCGGTATGGGGCTGGCACTGGCAGCTATAGTTAAAGGATACAAATGCATTTTTACTACAACCGATAAACAATCAAAAGAAAAACTGGACATTCTGCGGGCTATGGGTGCAGAAGTATATGTCTGCCCTACAGATGTGGAACCGGACGACCCCCGCTCTTATTACTCGGTGGCCCGGCAGAAAGCAGCGGAGATTCCAAACTCTTT
>JAYUXA010000239.1:0-6282 GCA_043753245.1 Chitinophagaceae bacterium | reverse complement strand
AGTGGAATATAAATGTGCATTCCTGTAGAGCCCGATGTTTTGCAATAGGCCTGGACACCAATCTCGTCCAGTAATTGTTTAGTGGTGCGGGCCACTTCGATCACCTGCTCAAAGGTATTTTTATCACTGGGGTCAAGATCGATCAGGCACCAGTCCGGATTGTCAGGATGCTGAATAGTGCTGTTCCAAGGGTGCATTTCAATGCAACCAAGGTTAACCATGTACAACAGATCGGCCTCATTATTACAGGTCATGTAATTTTTCTTTTCTTCATCGCTCGTGGTATAGGGAAACAACCCGATCCAGTCAGGTACTTTGCCGGTCACATCTTTCTGATAAAAACTGGGACCTTCGATACCATTTGGAAACCTGTTTAAAGATTGTGGCCGGTCTTTTAAATAAGGAATAATATAGGGCGCCACCTGGTAATAATAATTCAGCAGATCGCGCTTGGTCAATTTCTCTTTTGGCCAGTAAATTTTACTGAGATTGCTGAATTTTAATTCGTGGTCATTAATTTTTTTCACCTGTGTTTCCTCTTTCGGATTCAGTAATGATTTGCGTTCTACTCCATCGGAAGGCTTAAGTAATTTACCGGAAGCATTCGTTTTAGCTGCTTCAGGTAGTTTTTTTCTTTCCACGATTTCGGTTGTTTTAAGTGCAGTTTCCCTATTCACATCCTTTGCTTTTTTATCTTCGCGCATGCCCTCAAAAGACGGATGACGCATTACTCCGTCCGAAGTAATTTCTGTATAGCTTACTTCACATACCAATACGGGTTTTAGCCAGGTTACCGTGGCATGGGGTGGATCGGGCCTGAACCGGGAAGGTTTATTTACATCCGGTACATAAAAGAAAGGCACCGTTTGCGTGATCAGTGATTTAAACTGCAGCATCATCTCTTTCTGCAGACTGACGGAAAAACCAGTTCCGATCTTTCCGGTATAATTTAGTGTACCGTTTTCGTATACCCCTACCAATAGTGAACTGAACGGCTTGGACGAACCTTCATTAACCGTGAAGCCACCTATTACTGCTTCATGTCTTTTATTAATTTTTATCTTCAGCCAGTCCCGGGTGCGGTTTCCCTGGTTATAAATGCTATCTTCTTTTTTAGCAATGATGCCTTCAAGGCCCAAAGTAGCGGCTGCTTCAAGAAACTCTGTTGCCGATGTGCTAAAATTTTCACTCATGCGGATAAGACCTTCCTGGGGCAACTGTTGCCTTAGCAGTTCTCTGCGCTGAATTAAAGGCAGTTGAGTCAGATCACGCCCATCCAGCCAAAGCAGATCGAAAACATAATACACCAGTTCTCCATCTGCCTCACTTCTCCAGTTTTGAAGGGATCCGAAATTGGAAACTCCTTTGTCTGCAATTACAGCGATCTCACCATCCACTACTCCGTAAATACCCCATTGTTTTACAGCCTCGTAAACCGGATAAAATTTATCATTGAATGATTTATTATTCCGGGATATAATATTAATTTCTGAATGATTGCATAAAGCCATTGCGCGATATCCATCCCATTTGATCTCATACAACCAACCGGGTTCGTCAAATGGTTTATCTACCAGGGTGGCGAGCATTGGTGATACCAATTCAGGAAAAGCTGCTTTTGGAGCTACTTCCAGGTCGGGACTTACTTTTTTTTTAATGGAAGAACCCTTTTTTGGAGAGTTCTTTTTAACAACTGTTTTTTTGGATACCTCTTTTACAATAGCACCGGCCAGTTTTTTCTTTGACAGAGCCGTATCGTCCTTAATGGTAGTACCTGATAGCTTTTTCTTTGGTGGAACCGTATTGTCTTTAATGGTAGTACCCGTTAGCTTTTTCTTTGGTGGAACCGAATTGTCTTTAATCGTAGTACCAGGTTGTATTATTTTTTTACCCCAGACTTTTTTGCTGGTAGCAGCAATCCGATCTATCGTTTTACCTGACTGAACGGATTTATCTTTTAGGGTGATGTCGGTTTCAGCAGCAAATTTATCGCGGTGTTTAATGAGCAGCCATGAATTCTCTCCCATTCCGTTGGTTCTGACCAGGGCAAATTCACCTTTCAGTTTTTTACCGTTCAATATTATTTTTAATGATCCTTCTTTCAGTTGTTTGAGCAAGTGTTTCTCCTGTGCTTTTTTATCATTAAATACCTCGATGGGTGTATAGGTTCCCTCATCCCAGACAATCACCGGTCCTGCGCCGTAATTGCCCTCCGGGATAATTCCTTCAAAATCCCTGTAATCAAAGGGGTGATCTTCTACCATCATGGCCAGCCGCCTTACCGCAGGATCTGTAGATGGGCCTTTTGGAACCGCCCAGCTTTTTAATACCCCGTCCATCTCCAGGCGGAGATCGTAATGCAAGCGGGTAGCATCGTGCTTCTGGATAACAAAGATGAGCTCCCCTGCTTTCGGCTTCCCACCAGTAGGTTCAGGCGTCCTGGCAAAGGTTCGTTTTTCGTTGTATTTGGTGAGTGCCATACACAACAGACTAAAATCTTATGCCATGGCAGAATTATAATTATCAGACCATAGTTAAGGACACAGAACATCTTTTTCGCAATTCCTTTTAATGGCACTACCAAAATGATCAGGCCATGGTTTCATCGGCCAGGTATAATATGGATTCGTAGTTTTTCTGAACCGCCTCTGTCATGGCCATTTCGCAGGTTTTGGTAGAAGAATAATATCCCTCATAAGAAGAGCTGCGCACTTCCTCCGCCTCATCATGGGTGGCAGACGCTGTAAGTTCCGGATACAGAAAGCCCCGGTCTCCTGCCATGCCGCAGCATCCTGCATGAAGAGGTACCGTTATTTCTGCAGCAAACCTTTTAGCTACAGCAATAAATTTTTGCTGTGTACCCATTTTCTGCAGGGAACAGACAGGGTGGAGCACTATGTTTTTCTTTTTGGTGATCTGCGCATTTCTGGTAAGAACGATATCGTGCAGATAACTAACACTGTCCATTAAACGCAGTTTATCGAACCGCAATTTATTTTCATCCGTTAAAGCAGGCCGTAAATTATGTAAGGTATAGGCACAGGAGCTGACATCACTGACGATAATGAGCCTGCCGCCACCGGACACCGTCCATAACCTGCCGACAATATCATTTGCCGTGTAGGCATACGCACCATAAAAACCTTTGGAAGAAAAGATCTGGCCACAGCAGCTTCCTTTAATATTTTCGGGAATAATAACGGTGAGGCCAGCTTTTCCCGAAACGCTGATAAAGGTTTCCATAAGATTTTTTTTGCCTTCCACACCTTCTCCCATCAGCCTGGTGATACAGGCCGGAAAATACACCACATGCGTATCCTCCCCTATGATATCTGTATTTCGTTTGATCTGCGGAATTGCTGGAGGAGCGGTGAGTTGTTTTGACCATAATGGAAATGAAGAAAACACTTTTCTTATACCCCTCGTTACGTTGGTCATCGCATTATTTCCGAATAATCTATTAGTGAATACACCTATCTGCAAACCGGTTCTGGCAAGCTTCTCCACTATGCGGAAATTTTTAGCTACCAACAGTCCCAGCCTGTTTTGAAAGCCCGAATGATTTTCTCTCCGTAATCTTTTTACAAGATCACCGGTGTTAATATATACCGGACAGGCGGTTGCGCACAATCCATCTACGGCACAGGTTTCCAATCCGTCGTACTGGTATTGATCGAGTAATAATTGATGATGGTGTTTATCACCGGCGGCTTCCAGCTTTTGTAAGGCGCGGCGTACTACAATTCTTCTCCTGGGCGTGAGGGTGATATCTCTGCTGGGGCATTTATGCTCACAGTAACCGCATTCAATACATTTATCTACCTCCTCTTCTACTGAAGGCAATTCTTTCAGGTCTTTTATATGAACATTCTTATCCTCGTTTATAATTACTCCGGGGTTAAGTAAATGTTGAGGATCGATGCAGGCTTTCAGACGTTTCATGATGCGGTAGGCATCCCCACCCCATTCCGTTTCTACGAAAGGAGCAATATTGCGTCCCGTTCCGTGCTCTGCTTTCAGGGTACCATCGTATTTAACTACCACCAGTTGTACCACTGCTTTCAGGAAGCGGTCGTACCGGTCTATTTCACCCGGGGAATTAAGCGATTGTGTAACAACAAAATGAATATTGCCGTCTTTTGCGTGACCAAAAATAATGGCGTTATCGTACTTGAATTCAGTAAATAACTCCTGGAGATCAATCACCGCCTCCCCTAATTTTTCGACAGGAAAAGCTACGTCTTCCAGGATAACGGTTGTTCCGCTAACCCTTACCGCGCCTACAGCAGGAAACAATCCTTTACGCACTTTCCACAGGAAGGCCTGTTCATCATAATCCGTTGTAAATACAGGAGGGTATAATAAAGAAAAGCCGGGCACATACTGAAGAAATGCATTCACTTTCTCAGAAAGGAGTTGTTCACTGCTTTCCTGAAATTCAATAAGTAATGCCGCAGTGCCTTCCGGTAATGTTTTTACTACGGCAGGCATCCCGGGAAATAATTCAACAGATCTTAAGGAAGCGCGATCCATCAGTTCTACCGCTTCTGCTCCTGCATTTTTCAGCGGAACAATGGCCTGGCAGGCAGCATAAATATCTGTGAAATATAATAATGCGGTTGACTTGAAAGCAAAGTCAGGGATCGTGTTCATCACTGCTTCCGCAATAAATGCCAGGGTTCCTTCCGCGCCTATCAGCAGTTGGGCCAGTATATCCAGCGGATGGGTATGATCGATAAATGCGTTTATAGAATATCCTACCGTATTCTTTGTCTTGTATTTTTTTCTGATCCGGTCATGCAATGCGGTGTTAGCGAGTATTTCTTCTCTAAGTTGCTGCAGTTCATGAAATATAAGTGGACATTCTTTTTCAAACCGGTCATAGTCGCTGGCAATTTCTGTTGAAAATATCAGCCCATCAGGCAGTATAAAACGGATGTATTTTGTAGTATGATATGCATTTGCGGCAACTCCGCAGCACATGCCGCTGGAATTATTGGACAATATTCCACCCATCATGGCAGCACTGATGCTGGAGGGATCCGGACCTATTTTACGGTTGTATTTTTGCAGATACGCATTCACCATCGCTCCGGTTATACCTGGCTGAACCCGCACCAGTTCACCGTTTTGTTCCACCGTAAGTTTGTTCCAGTATTGGCTGAGGTCTACCAATATTCCATCAGTAATGGATTGTCCGGAGAGACTGGTTCCACCGGTCCGGAATACGAGAGGTATTTTTTCTCGGTGGGAAAAATTAAAAAGCGATACGATCTCTGACTCCGACACCGGCCTTACCACTGCCTGGGGTTGAAGATAATAGAAACCTGCGTCAGCCCCGTAAGAAACAAGGTCTATATATCTTGTTTTGATCCGGTCGGCCGGCAGTACCGTTGATAATCTCTCCCCAATAGGTTTGATCATTCTTAATTATTCAATTTAATAAATCCACCGTCTATCGGGTAGTCATTACCGGTAATAAACGATGATTCATCCGAACATAAATATAAGGCGAGGTAAGCTATTTCAGCCGGCTCAGCCATACGTCCTATAGGTTGTGTAGCGGAGAGTTTTTTAAACATTTCTTCTTCTTTGCCGGGATAATTTTTGGCAATGAATCCATCTACGAAGGGAGTATGCACCCGTGCCGGAGAAATACAATTGCAACGGATATTATGATTTAAATAATCTTTAGCAAGCGAAAGCGTCATCCCTACCACAGCACCTTTGGTCATGGTATATGCGAACCGGTCCGGAAGACCTACAGTAGAGGCTATCGAAGCCATATTTAAAATAACACCTCCTTTAATTTTTAAATGAGGCAGTGTAGCCTGAAGCATGTGAAAAACGCCTCTGATATTCACATCGATCAGTTTATTAAATTCTGCTTCGGTAGTATTTTCAGCATTTCCAACATGAGCGATGCCTGCATTATTAACCACAATATCGATTGCCGAGGTTTCTGCAACAATGGTTTTTACCGCCAGCTCCACTTCTGCAGAGGCGGTTATATTGCATTTTATAAAACGGGCATATCCTCCTTCAGATCTGATGGCTTCCACCGTATCCAATGATCCTGTTTCATCCAGATCCAGAATAAAAACGGTTGCACCCTGCTTGCCGAATAATACAGATATCGCTTTTCCTATTCCACTTCCACCACCAGTGATAATTGCCGTTTTATTTTTTAAGCTAAACATGTAAGCGTATTTTTTTAGTTGACCATTAAAACGGAGACGGACTAATAGAGGTCCATCCGCCATCTATCACCAGGCTCTGACC
>JAYUXA010000238.1:0-2923 GCA_043753245.1 Chitinophagaceae bacterium | reverse complement strand
TGGCTTTTACAAAAGCACCAGGCCTGATCGGATCCTTACTGGTAGGTGCCCAGTTTGCCAAATCACTGGCCCTATCTCTACATGTGCCGCTGATCGGAGTACACCATATGCAGGCACATGTACTGGCCAATCTGATCGATGATCCGAAGCCGGATTTTCCGTTCTTATGTCTGACCGTCAGTGGAGGCCATACCCAGATCGTGATCTGTGCATCGCCGGATAATTTGTCGGTCATTGGAGAAACGATAGACGATGCCGCCGGAGAAGCATTTGACAAATCAGCAAAACTGCTGGGCCTCCCCTATCCTGGTGGTCCGCTTATCGACCAGTATGCAAAAAAGGGCGATAAAGCAAGATTCCCTTTTCCCGAACCGCAGATACCTTCCCTTGACTTCAGTTTCAGTGGAGTAAAAACAGCAATTTTATATTTTCTTCGCAATGAAGAACTGCGTGATGCGGATTTTATAAAAAATAATCTGAACGACATCTGTGCCTCCATACAGCAACGTATCGTTTCCATATTATTAAATAAATTAAAAAAAGCAGCGAAACAATCGGGTATAAAAGAGATTTGTCTGGCGGGAGGGGTATCGGCCAACAGCGGCCTGAGAAGCGCACTGCTGGAGATGGGCAGGCAGGAAGGCTGGCGAACCTATATTCCTGCCTTCGAATATTGTACTGATAATGCTGCCATGATCGCCCTGACGGGGTATTATAAATTCCAGGCTGGAATATTTGACCCGTTCGGTATCTCTGTCAGTGCGCGCGCTGCATGGTAATGCCTGAAACAGCAAATTCAAATTGAATTATAAAAATTTGTTTTAATGCAACCAGATTATTTACAAGTCTGTCGCGTAACGAGCAACAATCACCTCTGTCAGTTATATATTTACGAACTAAAATAGTTTAATGCCTACCGCAAAACTGAGGGAGCCAAAGTCTTCTTTTGTTGTCTTATCACGTTTGAAAATATTTATATAAGAAATCTTGCCTGTGCACCTATGAGATCGGGAAAAATAAAATCCCAGGGAAGGTTTTATTCCAAATAGGGTTTGCCCATTGATAAAGCTGGGCCCTCCGACAACCGACATGTAAAGGTTTTTTACAGGATGAAATGAAGTTCCTGCAAAAAGATTTATCATGCCTGGAACAGTATTGATCGCTGATCCGTCAGCGTTCATCCTGTATACCTTATCATTTTCAAGATATACATCTGCGGTAAGATCTATTGTGGGAGTAAATTTGCTTTTGTTGATCAATAAAGTTTGTAAACCTAGTCCAACACCCCATGGATTATTCCCGGCTGTACGGTCGTACATGGTAGTGTTGTATTGTGCCAGCAGTAAGGTAGAAACTTTTGTCTGGCAAAAAGATCTGGAAAAAATAAAACAGGCGATAACTGTTATCAGGATTTTTTGAATGGAATGTTTCATAAAAGGATAAGGTTTAATACCTAATAGATTTGTAAGAGATCCACTGCAAGTCTTGTTTAATAATACTATGTACTTAAATATACTAAAATAAGATGAAGATTGGACCGGTGGGCCCGGCATCATAAGAGCGCAAAGGCATTAAGATTATACGAGGTGAAGACACTATCTCAAAGCTGGTCAAATAAGCTTTTACTGAATTGCTCCAGCGAGGGATCCCTGGCCCCCATGAGTAATAAAGTAGTTCCTGCGACAAGATGCTTTCTGGCTTCCTTTAAAAACTGGTTCCGGTCTTCAATGAAATATGCATTTTTTCCCAGTGCTTTCAGGTCATTGATCAGGTCAAGTGCCGAAATATCTTTTATGGCAGTTCCTCCTGCATAAAAGATCTCGCTCATCCATATCTCATCCTGTTCTCTGAGTGCATGGGCAATTTCGTGTACAAATTCTTTGCGAAGGAACTTCGTGGGAGTATACCCGTGAGGCTGAAACCAGGCAATTACTTTATCCGATACTGGCTGACACGCAGTGATGGCAGCAGCACATTTCACCGGGTTGTGGGCGAAATCATCTACTACCCATATACCATTTTTTTGTCCCAGTACCTGGGTACGCCGGTAAATGCCCTGGTAATTTTGCAAAGCTGCAGCGGCATCCGCGAGAGAGACACCCGCCAGGGAGGCCGCCGCTGCTGCCGCTACCGCATTTTCCATATTGTGCCGTCCAAGAATATTCAATGCAAACGACTGTCCGTTCAACCTAAAAGAAATAGTAAATCCGTTCTGTTGGAATGCTGTGGCCTGAAATCCTGCCTCGGTATGCTGAGTGTCCACACAAAAATCATTTTTTGCATCGGCAGACAACGCTCTGGAATACTCGTTAGACCTGTTTACCGCAAAATGAAGGCTGTTGTTCCGGAAAACCTCAAACACTCTGGCCAATTCTTCCAGTTCTTTGTGATCCTTTTCTATATTCAGCAATACGCCTATCTCCGGATGATATTGTACAATTGATCCGTCACTTTCATCGGCTTCAATAATCAACCACTCTCCTGCTCCCACAAAGGCATTTCCGATCTTCCCCTTTTTGATCAGGTCTACCAGTCCTGCGCCACTGATCACCGACGGTTGTTTGCCGGCGTGCCGCATAATATCAAACAACATCCCCGTAGTGGTGCTTTTACCACTTGTTCCTCCTATGGCGATCGTTCTTTTTGTAGTGGCGATCAGTGCCAGCAACTCTGAACGGCGGATAATGGGAATACCCAGTTCCATGGCCTTTTTCACTTCCATAACGGTATCTTCTATAGCCGTGGATACCACCACCAGATCCGTTTTGAAACCCATCCCCTCACCGTTCTGGAAAAAACAGAGGATCCCTTCAGCTTCCAGCTTTGCTTTTATATCTGCTGCTTTGCCCTCATTGAAAAAGCGATCGCTGCCACTCACTTGTAATCCTGTGCCTTGCAAATACTGGGCGATAGCGCTCATGCC
>JAYUXA010000237.1:0-2926 GCA_043753245.1 Chitinophagaceae bacterium | reverse complement strand
GTTAGCAACAGTACGGAAACACCCAGCAATGAAAACCATAATTTGTGGCGGATTGAAATATGGGTTATTGATGAAAGTAAAGCATAGAAAAAAAATCCGTAAAAAACAATTTTTATAAAACCAAACCCAAGAAATCCCCCATAGACACTGCCAGCAGCAAAACGAAACAAACCATATAACAACAGCTCTGGAAAATAATTTGGCGCTCCGGGCGTCATCCAGGTCTTCATATCCACATTATTAATCAGCCAATCCCGCAGGAAATCCTCATTCCATAATGTATCCGCATTGAATAAAAACCAATCAGCCACATGGTTAACTGTTAAATACGCTGCCAATATGGAAAACATTAATACTGTTACATAACCGATGGTAATTACTAATTCAATCTTGCTCCTGCTGGCAACATTCCAATCACTCATTTTTATAACTAAGCGACTCAAATAAGATTGTTTCTTTTGTTTATCAATCACCTTCTGCCTCCAATGTAAACATTTACATTTTTACAGACCTTATTAAAACCAGGACGCAGAAAAAACGATCATTTTTTAGCGAAATCCGTATTTTTCTGTGCGCGCATCTCATATGAGTATTGTACAGTAAAGAAGAATTTATTACATATCGTTATGGTTTAATTTTATTTCACACTAGGCGCATCAAGACGAGTAATCACCACATCACTCAATGTGACCATTGCCTTTTCATTTACATAAAATCGAAATTCAACCGCATCAATGGGGTAATCCACCGAAAACTCAACCACAGCAAGAACATCCTGGGTTACGTCGCCGGGCGTAGGCATATTTACAGGCGCGCCAACCAACACACTTGTTCCCCCACCAATAGTAACATCAACACTGCCGACATTGCCTTGTAAACCTTGCTCCACTTTACCGTGCCATTCGATCCGGTATGAACCTACCGGTAGCGTGATATATGGACCGAATTGCAGATAACCTGCCTGCCCGGTACTTCGCAGGTTATCCCCATCCCACTCGCCAACAAGGGTACTTCTGTTCTCGGGCCAATGGATGATAAATTGGTCCACGCCCCCAATTAAGAAGTTGGCAAGCATTGCTTCAAAAGTTGGCCTATTCATAGCTTTATTATTTTCTATAATAATTTTGATACCACTTTTGTATACCAGCACAGGAAAACCAGCACACACAAAGCGGATATCAGGTTGTCCTTGCCATCCAATCATATCTGCCTCACGGATAACAGGAAAATGCGACTGAGTATTTGTAATAATCCATGTGCGTTTTTTGTCTTCAAACATTTCCCGATTGGAGATGGCTTGAATGAGCATAGGGGACAGTTCTCCTGCCACTACATTGTCAACCCGAAGGTCTTTCTTTGAAAATAAATTAATTTTACGTACCTGCCAGTAATCGGCAACACCCGCCCCATTCTCAAAATCATCTGCATGCGAATCCAGGCAGGCCACGAGGTCAGGGTAAATTTCCTGTGTAGGATTTAATTTTTGAGCAAGAATAGTCCAATTGGGCGGTGAAAAGACTAGAAACCCTGCAAAACCCATAGTTATCGAAAAAACAATGGTCAGATAAAATAGCTTTGATGCCAGTAACCGTTGACCCTGATCAGTCGTTGCCAATACAAATAGTAAAAGTAAGAGTAAAACAAGGTCTCCACCCATTAAATATTGCGGCGCCGGACGGTTGATCGCCATCATGGCCGAAAAATTTAATGGTGCAATAAGTATTCCATAGGGCAACAAAAAAATCCAGGCTGTTTCTTTTGTATCACTAACCCCGTCAACTCTACGTTTTCTCAAGACATGAAACAACATATAAAAAGTGATGACAACCAAACAAATAAAAGAAACCAAAACAACTGTGTGATACCAGCCTTTAGCAAGAAGGCTCAAATATAGATTAGATGTCCTTGCCCAACCCTCAAACAAAGCAAGTGTATTAGGAAGCCTCTCCTTATATGGTGTGATCCAAGAGGTTATGCGCCGCTCCAGCAGAATCGGAGTCAAAAGACAGGTTACAAATAAAAAGAACGAACGTTTGGTAATACGATCAAGCACAACCAAAATCCCCATGGCAAGCATAGCTGGGATGGTAAACCATACGATATAGATCATATCAGACAAGACGGCGACAGTAGATAATACCCCAAGCAAAAGAAGTGTTTTCCACTGGCTTTCTTTCGGACTTCGAAGCCAATAGAGTGAGATAATAATTGCGCCCAAAATATTAACAAATGCGCCACCATGGGCACCTGGAACATATAGCTGCCAAAAATCCTGAGTACCACTAATCAGGATAGTAGCTAACATCATCCCACAGGATAAAAGCAAAGCTATCCATAATCTATGAATTCTTAAAAACCCCGTAATAAATAAGAGCAACTTATAAAACATGAATGTATATAAGATTGCTTTTACTACCCTAAAACCCATAAAGCCCAAATAAATACTTCCTGTTCCATAGCGGAGCAAGCCATATATCAGCATTTCCGGAAAATAATTGGACGCCAATGCTGGTTGCCAGGTTGTCATATCAACGCCGCGTACTAGCCAGTCCCGTAAGTAATCCTCCATCCACGAACCATCTGCATTGGCTAAATCTACACCTAATTCGCGCGAACACAAAGCCAACACAGAAACGATAAATATAAAAAACAAACCCAACGTGATCGCTATTTCTGTCGTCCCTAAAATTCTTTCATTTATTTTTTTTAGATTATTTGTTGACATAATTCATTCTCCTTTGTTTCACAAACGCAATCTAAAAAAGATGTCACATATGAATTCCTCTTAGATATAGGCAGAAAAATTTCGAATAAAGTCCAATATGGATTGCAGTTAAAACGCTTTTTGAATGATCAGCCCATACGAAGTGCAGGTAAACCCCGACATATTAAGTCGTAAATGCACATCCTGTTTATAGGGAGGAAG
>JAYUXA010000236.1:0-2927 GCA_043753245.1 Chitinophagaceae bacterium | reverse complement strand
AATATCCGGGGAACAGCATTATAAATACTACTGGTAATGTGAAATATATAGCGTGTGGTTTTATACTCATGCGAAAAAATGTTGCGCTAAGTTAACCCATAAATGCCAAAAAAACGACCACCCGGAATTCAACGGATGGGCGTTTACTTACTGCTACGTGTATGCGGAAAAAATTAGCTGATCGGAATCTGCTTAGGTTCTTCTTTGGTCTGTTCTTTTTTCGGCAATTCAATTTTTAGTATACCATTGTCGTATTTTGCCTGAATGTTGGTGGCGTCAATTCTTTCATCCAGATTAAAACTTCTTTTGAAACTGTTAAAACTGAATTCATGACGAATCGGGTTTACATTTTCAACTTTTTGCTCTTCCTTCTTTTCATAACTAATAGTCAGCAAATCTTTTTCAATTTTAATTTGAAAATCTTCTTTGTTACGTCCCGGAGCGTTTAATGCTAAAAGGTATGCTTGTGGAGTTTCTGTTACATTCGCTAAAGGAGAAGCGGCATGTTCGTTTTGGCCATTGCCCCAGGTTAGAGGCAGATGTAATAAGTCGTTAAAAAATCCATCGTAGGTTTTTACTACCGGTCTGTTGTTAAATCTTAAATGTGTCATGATGTATAAGTTTATTTTTTACTTGTTAAATCAGTAGAATTAGTCAAACGTTGTACCATTGCCCCAACTAGTGACACAATAACAGTTTGCCTTCTTTTTGCTGACATTATTACCGTTTTAAGACTTGTAGCCGAACAAATCGGCATAATACATCACTATGTTTAAATGGTAGTGAAGCAATCCATACATAGTTAATGCAGTCTGTACAATATGGAAAGCAGGTCCGCTCCTACAACTCTTCCCAAATCTTTGCACAGAACAGTCTATTCAACTGCAGATGCAGATTATTTCATAGAGTACATACAGCAGAATGTTGTGAATAGTGATCAGCATATTTTAGTTAGCTTTGCCATCATTTTTTAGTTTAACTTTTAATAAATAGAAATATGTATCCTGCAGAACTTGTGATTCCGATGAAGGAAGAGCTTACAGATAACGGTTTCAAAGAGCTGCTTAGCTCTGTAGAAGTGAATGACCAGCTCAAAAAAGAAGGTACTACCCTGGTAATGATTAATTCGGTATGCGGATGTTCCGCCGGCACAGCCAGACCAGGATTACTGATGGCAATTGCGAACAGTAGTAAACAACCCGATTACCTGACTACCAGTTTCGCGGGTTTTGATATGGAAGCGATCCAGGCCCTCAGGCAAAACCTGATGCCTTACCCGCCTTCCTCCCCGGCTATTGCATTATTTAAAAATGGACAGTTAGTTCATTTTATTGAAAGACACATGATTGAGGGAAGATCGGCGCAAATGATCGCTCACAATCTTATTTCAGCATTTGACCAGCACTGTTCATAGAAAAATTACCTTTCCGATTCATGTATCCCAACCTGTATTATGCCCTCAAAGATCTTTTCAATGTAGATCTTCCAGCACTCCGTTTTGTAAATACATTCGGTTTTTTTGTTGCCCTGGGTTTTCTTGCAGGAGCCTTTGTGCTTAACAAAGAACTCCGCAGAAAGGAAAGAGCCGGCCTGTTGTATGCGGAAGAAACAAAAATTATGATGGGCAAGCCCGCAGGTATTTCAGATTTACTGCTGAATTTCCTCCTTGGTTTTCTTTTAGGGTACAAAATAATAGGCTTGTTTTTATCTGATAGTTCCCTTACGGCTGATCCCCAGGGGTTTGTTTTTTCGGCACAAGGTCACTGGCCGGCAGGAATTATACTTGGGGGCATCTTTCTGGTGATGAAATGGATGGAAAAAAATCGCCAGAAACTGGCTGCTCCGGAAGAGAGAACGATCCGCATCTGGCCGCATGACCGGGTAGGGGATATGGTCATCTTTGCGGCAGTATTCGGTTTCCTGGGGGCCAAGATTTTTCATAACCTGGAAAACTGGAATGAATTCTGGAAAAATCCTATCGACGCCTTATTATCCTTCAGCGGGCTCACGTTTTATGGAGGGCTCATTTGTGCAGCCATTGCCATATTTTTTTACGCGCGCAAACACAAAATTGGTTTCAGACATTTGTGTGACTGTATGGCTCCCGCCTTGTTGCTCGCTTATGCTATTGGGCGTATTGGCTGTCAGGTTTCCGGCGATGGTGACTGGGGCATACTTAACAGTGCATATATCAGTACTGCCGAAGGCAACATCAAGGCTTCCGATTCTATTACATTCAGGGATGCGCTTAACATGACGGGGCCGATCTACATGGAACAGTCAGGATTTAAAACTATTGATGAGATACAGCATAAACGGGTAGTTGCCCCTTCCTGGATCCCCCGTTGGATGGTAGCATACAATTTCCCGCATAACGTGATCAATGAAGGAGTACGGATAAGAAATTGTACCGGGCAGTATTGCAGCGTTCTGCCACTGCCTGTATTTCCTACTGCATTTTATGAAACGATAGCATGTTTGTTCTTAACCGGCTTCCTGCTTTTGTTGCGAAACAAACTTATGGTTCCAGGAACCTTATTTGCCGTTTACCTGATACTGAACGGTATCGAACGCTTTCTTATAGAGCAGATACGGGTAAATACGCAGTATCATTTTCTGGGCATTCATCCTACCCAGGCACAATTGATCTCATCATCCCTTGTGCTGATCGGAATACTTCTCTTTATTGCACTAACTAAAAATTCAAGGATTGCCCCCGTAAAGGCATAGCTGCACATTTAGAAAACTTTAACACTTATTATAGACTGTTTGAGACAACTGTCAGCGTCTGATATGCTGAAATCAAGTTTTTCTCATAAGCAGTTAGTTTTGGTATGGTCCCATGTCTATGGGACCTTTTTTTGCTGTCCGATGATTACCTTCGCTCATAAACATAAGCATATGCCCTCATTTGATATTGTAAGCAA
>JAYUXA010000235.1:0-2952 GCA_043753245.1 Chitinophagaceae bacterium | reverse complement strand
CAGGCCATTGGATGCATATTGCCGGTGCTGTTGCTGAAAAAGAAAATTACAATGCGATAAAAACAGCTTCTCTTATTTCAAAAACAGCCATTGCATTATTTGATGCATTTATTTCCTGCTGGGAAGCCAAGTACCATTACAACTATGTAAGGCCTGAAACTTTTATTAACAAATACATTGATAAAGACTGGCAGCCATTGATTCAAACTCCACCCTTTCCTGAATACCCTGCAGGCCACAGCACCGCATCTGCAAGTGCTGCTGTAGTGCTTACTAAAATTGTTGGGGATAATTATTCATTTCTTGATTCCACAGAAGTGCCTTATGGAAGGCCCATAAGAAAATTCAATTCATTTTATGAAGCTTCCGACCAGGCAAGTATCAGCAGGCTGTATGGCGGCATACATTTTCCAAATGCATTGAATACAGGCAGAAACCTCGGCAAAGCCATTGGTAATTTAGTTGTAGCGAAGCTCAATTAAGCACCGTTTTACGAATGATCCGGAATGGCGATGCAAAAAATACAGTATAGTAAACAGGGTTACATTGTTTGGCGGTTTAATTATAGCAGCCAGAGATCTAAGTGCTATTCAGGCGTAGTTGTTTAATCGTTAAGCCAGTTTTCAATCTGGGATATGAACGGGTATTTTACCGATGGTTCCTTAAAGGGCGGCAAGTTGATAGCTGTTCAAGCTTACCTAGAATTCTGGCATTCCTGGAAGAACTTCCACCCGTTTACCGCAGTGTATAAATAAACCAATCCTGACTAAAGGGAAGGAAACGACAAAAAATATGACCGGGAAGAAAAATATTTTTGCAATTATTGGAAGTGCAAGTAGTGATTCTGCTAACGAAAAACTTGCGAATAATTTAGTCGAACTGACAAAAGAATTTTTTAAGTTTTCTTTTTTTAAGGACTTAAAAACACTTCCACATTTTGAACCGGAACTCTCGGTAAACAATTTACCGAAAGAAATAATTAAATTCAGAAAAAATATTGAGAATGCAGATGGGATAATAATTTGTACACCTGAGTATGTTTTTAGTATTCCAAGTGGACTGAAAAACGCAATTGAATGGTGTGTCTCAACAAATATTTTCACAGGCAAACCAATCGGACTAATAACAGCTTCTGCAAATGGACAAAAGGGCCACGAAGAATTGCAATTAATCATGAAAACCGTCATGACCATATTTACAGAAGAGACAACCTTATTAATACAGGGAATAAAAGGAAAAATAAACAAAGAAGGGATAATAGCGGACAAAAAAATCATAGAAGATCTTTCAAAATTTATTAGCGCATTCAAAACGCTGATAGAAACGCCAGCCATCAAAATGGGGTCTGGAAATACCACTGCGTGATGTAATTATTATCATCAATTTTATTCCGGCAAGATTGTGTTGCGAATGAAATGGAACTAAACTTTTTTTAGGGCCACCTGATCTACTTTTTAAATTTTCTGCTGGTAACTTTTTACAACAATTTTTTAATGACAATACACCTGAGATAAGTAAATGGTAGATTCAGTCTCTGACAAAATTGAATTGATGCTGCTTAATCTCTTAACAGTAAGAGTAAAACCTTAGCATTAGAATAAAATAGCTTTTTTTATTGGATTTTAATCATAAAAACTTCAATCTTTCGTTTTTATTTTATCATTCTGCGTAAATCCCCTTCAGTAGCGCTTATTTAAAATCGGTTTAAATATCTTTTATGAAAAACATCAAGCTCATTATTTGCCTCATCATACTGTTTGTTGCTCACGCTATTCATGCGCAGAACATCGGTATTAACGCCACCGCTGCCACTCCGGATGCCAGCGCGATGCTCGATATCGCAAGCACAAGCAAAGGTTTCCTCACGCCAAGAATGACAACTGCTCAACAAAATGCAATCGTCATCCCCGCAAATGGCCTGATGATTTTTAACTCCACTACCAACAGTTTTATGGTCAATGTGGGAACTCCCGTCTCTCCAAGCTGGGTAGCAGTGGGAAACTCCCTTACCGGATGGTCTACTACAGGCAATTCTGGCATGAGCGCAGCAACAAACTTTTTGGGTACCACAGATGCACAAAGTCTTCGGATACGTACAAAAAACCTAATGCGGATGATGATTGACAGCAGCAATGGTAATGTCGGTATCGGTTCGGATGTATTTGATGTCACCAACCCTGAAAAATTACTGATCGATGCAGGCATCACAACATCTGTCAACGCAATTTATGCAAGAGGATCCATTAATACCTATTTTCAAGTTAATATCCGAAACTTGTCCTCAGGCACACAGGCAAGTTCTGATTTAGTGGCCACTGCGAACAACGGAACAGAAACATCCAACTTCGTCAACCTTGGCATTAACGGAAGCAACTATACTTATGCTAACGGAAATCCTATTGAAACAGGAAAATCCAATGACGGATATTTAATTTCCTCTGGCAACGATTTTTACCTTGTAAACAACAATCCGAACAAGGCCATGCTGTTCCTTACAGGAGGAACTAGCCTAAGCAATGAACGGATGCGCATCCTGCCAAATGGCCGCGTAGGCATGGGTGTTCAGGATCCTACAAGCCAGTTTGTGGTGAAAGATACCATGGAGATTAGGCGCACAGGTCCATTGTCGCAATTGTTATTTACTAATACCTCAGGTTCCGGCGACTTCAGGATCGGAGGAGACGGTGGTGATCTTTTCTGGCAGGGTGGTGGAGGCCGCTGCCTGCAGATGGGATCGTACTGGACAACTATATTAGGAGGCGACCGACAAATGACGGCTTACCCTTCATATATCAGTGTACTGGGCGGAACAGGGGTGCTGGTTCAATCGCAACGCGATGCCAGTGTACCACTTGCTATCCAGGCCTATTCCGCATCACAGTCGGCTAATCTTACTGAATGGAGAAATCAATCAGGAACCGTGCTGGGTAGCATCTCCAACAACGGCTCGGC